>JACCYC010000080.1 GCA_013696665.1 Burkholderiaceae bacterium
GTCGAGCAGAATCAGTTCGAAACTGCCAAGCGCATCGGCGCACGCGCACTCGATCCCGGCGGTCGACCCGTCGATCAAAGACTGCTCGCGCAGGCGATCGACCGTCCAGCCGCGTTTCTGACCGCACACGAGCGGCGACTGACTGACGTGCAGCGAGAGCTTGCAATGGTCGCGGTGGTGCGCCTTGCGCGCGAGAACCCGCAAGACGCCGCTGAATACGCCGGCGCGCTGAATCTGCTGCTAACGCCTGACCAGCGCGGCATCGTATGGGGGCGCATTGGGCACATGGCTGCGCTCCGACTGATGCGCGAGGCGCATGACTGGTACCGCCGCGGCGGCGACCTTGTCGGCATCGGGCCTGATGCGGCGCGTGTCGACGAGGTACTCGAGTGGCAGGCGCGCAGTGCGTTGCGCGTCAACGATTTCAAGACGGTCAAGGCGGTGATTGATCGCATGCCTGGCGCGTTGCGCGAGGATCCGACGTGGATTTACTGGAACGCGCGTGCTCTTGCACAGGCTGGAAGGCCGGCGGAGGCGCAGGAACAGTTTGCGCGCATTGCTCAGCAGTTTCACTTTTACGGCCTGCTGGCGGCTGAAGAGCTCGGGCACGCGTTAGTGCTACCGCCTCGGGCCGCAATGCCTACCGCCGAAGAAGTCGCTGCGTTCGAGAACAATCCCGGCTTCGTACGTGCGTTCAAGTTCTACGAGCTGGGGTTGCGGCTCGACGGCAATCGTGAGTGGAACTGGCAGATGCGCGGCTTGAGCGACCGGCAGTTACTGGCCGCCGCTGAATTTGCGCGCAAACGCGGAGTCCTCGATCGGATGATCAGTACCTCCGAGCGCACCAAGGCTGAATTCGATTTCACGCAGCGGTTTCCGGCGCCGTTCCGTGAGTCGCTGGTGCAGTACTCCGCGCCCCTCGGACTCGACGAGAACTGGATCTACGGTCTGATTAGGCAGGAATCGCGTTTTATCAGCAACGCGCGCTCGTCGGTCGGCGCCAGCGGATTGATGCAATTGATGCCGGCCACCGCGCGCTACGTTGCAAAACGATTGAACGTGCCGAATTTCACACCCGCGCGGGTCAACGAGCTGGACGTCAATCTGCAGCTGGGGACGGGCTACCTGAAAATGGTGCTCGACGATCTGGATGGTTCTCCGATGCTGGCGACCGCTGCCTACAACGCGGGGCCCGGCCGTCCGCGCGCATGGCGTTCGGCGCTGGTGCGGCCCGTCGAAGGCGCGGTGTTCGCCGAAACGATTCCGTTCAACGAAACACGCGACTACGTCAAGAAAGTCATGTCGAACAGCATCTATTACGCCGCGTTGTTCGGCCCAAAAGCGCCATCGCTGAAAGCGCGGCTCGGAACGATCGCTCCAAAATCAGCCGGAACCACCGAGTTGCCTTAATCGGCTCTAGAAAAGATGCAGCACACAAATATCCTGGTTATTGGCGGTGCGGGTTTCATTGGTCGTCATATTGTCGCGCGCTTGATTGCACGGGGGCTGCGAGTCGTCGTCCCGACGCGCCGACGCGCGCGAGCGCGCCATCTGATCGTGTTGCCGACGATCGACGTCGTCGAGTGCGACGTGCATGACGACAACGCGCTTGACAGCGTGACTCGCGGAACCGATGCGGTCATCAACCTGGTGGGCGTCCTGCATGGGTCCTACGGACCGAGCGGTTCACGCTACGGGCGCGAGTTCGCAAGAGCTCATGTCGAGCTGCCACGCCGCATCGTTGCGGCATGCAACCGGCATGGTGTGCGACGCCTATTGCACATGAGCGCTTTGGGCGCGGACATTACTGGCCCTTCGATGTATCAGCGCAGCAAAGGTGACGGCGATGCGCTGGTGCTGCAGTCGCATTTGAACTGGACGATCGTGCGGCCCTCGGTCGTGTTTGGTCCGGAAGATAATTTCCTAAATCTCTTCGCGAAGCTGGCCAAGTTTTTTCCGGTGCTGCCGATCGGCGGCGCCGACGCTCGCTTTCAACCGGT
>JACCYC010000140.1 GCA_013696665.1 Burkholderiaceae bacterium
CATCTGTCGTCACTTCATGTTCTGTTTGCGCCGACCGACGAGATCGACAACCTCGCCAGCGCGGGAATGCTGACGCGCCGTGCGGTGCAGTTTCACTGGTTCAACCGGGACTTTGAATCTTTCGACGACTATCTTGGCTCGCTGTCACAACCGAAGCGAAAGAAAATTCGTGCCGAGCGACGCAAGGTTGCCGCGACGGGTGTCACCTTCGAGCGGAAGGTTGGCAGCGAAATCAGCAGCGCCGATTGGAATGTCTTTATGCGCTGCTATGCGAACACCTATGCGGCCCATTATTCAACGCCGTACCTGAATCGCGCTTTCTTTCTGCAAATCGCACAAGCGATGCCCGAAGCGCTCCTGATGGTGGTCGCGAAAATGGGGTCACGTCCAATCGCCGCAGCGCTTGCAATTTTTGGCCGGCAGCGACTGTACGGCCGCTACTGGGGCGCCCTCGAGTTCGTGCCGTGCCTTCACTTTGAAACGAGCTACTACCAGATGATCGAGTTTGCGATTGAGCGCGAGTTGAAAGTTTTCGAAGGCGGTGCGCAGGGCGAGCACAAGCTTGCACGCGGCTTCGAACCCGTGACCACCTACTCTTCACACTGGCTCGAGCACCCCGCATTTGCCGACGCCATCGAGCTTTATCTTCAGCGAGAGTCCGCAGGTATCGAGGACTACGTGGACGAGCTGGACGAGCGCAGCGCGCTGCGTAACCGATGAGCGCCGCCCATCTTGCTGCGGCGCTGCTGATGGTCGTGATCTGGGGTTTCAACTTCGTCGTCATCCGCTGGGGGCTGGACGACGTGCCGCCCATGACGCTGACGTTTCTTCGCTTTGCACTGGCTGCGTTTCCGGCAGTCTTGTTCGTGCGCAGGCCGCAGCCGTCGTGGCGCCTGGTCACCGGCTACGGATTGTTTGCGTTTACGGTGCAATTCGGACTGTTGTTCGCCGGAATGCAGGCTGGCATGCCGACCGGCCTCGCGTCGCTGGTGATTCAGGTTCAGGCGTTCTTCACCATCGGGCTTGTCGCCCTGCTGACGCACGAGCGCACGAAGCCGGTCCAACTGGTCGGCGCGACGATCGCCGGTGCCGGTCTCGTGCTGGTCGCGTTTCATTTACCACCGTCGACGCGCGTCGGATTCCTGCTCGTCGTGGCAGCCGCGGCTTCCTGGGCGATCGCAAATGTGATCGTCAAGCGGATCCACAGCGAACAGCCGCTGCCCGTGGTCGTGTGGGCCAGCGCGGCCGCGTCGATCATGATGCTGCCGGTTGCACTCGTGCTCGAAGGCCCAGCTGCGATGTGGGCGGCGGTCAGCGCGATGGATACGCCGGCGTGGCTCGGTCTGGCGTTTCAGGCGTGGCCAACCACCCTGCTGGCGTTCGGTATCTGGGCGTGGCTGCTGCGGCAGCATCCGGCAGCGCTGATTGCACCGTTCACGTTGCTGGTACCGATCGTTGCAATGAGCCTCGCGGTATGGCTGCTCGGCGAAGAAATCACGTGGTGGAAGCTGACGGCTATCGCGTTGGTGCTGAGTGGGCTTGCGTTGAACGTCATTGCATCGCGTGCACGCCGCGACGATTTGATTACACCTCCCGTGTAGACACTGCGTTCTCGTACGCCGCAACCGCGTCGACGATGTCTTTCCGAGCGGACTCCGGACCTTCCCATCCGAGCACCTTGACCCACTTGCCGGGCTCGAGATCCTTGTAGTGCTCGAAAAAATGCTGAATCTGCGCGATCCGCTCGGGCGCGATGTCCGACCACTTCAGCCAGTGTCGGTACCACGGCAGGATCTTGTCTATCGGCACTGCCAGCAGCTTCGAATCACCGCCCGCTTCGTCTTCCATCTTTAGCACGCCCAGGGCTCGGCACCGCACGACCACGCCTGGCTGCAACGCAAACGGCGTGATCACGAGAACGTCGAGCGGGTCGCCGTCGTCGGCGAGTGATTTTGGAACGTAGCCGTAGTTGCACGGATAGTGCATCGACGTGGCGATGAAGCGGTCGACGAACAAAGCTCCTGTTTCCTTGTCGACCTCGTACTTGATCGGATCCGCGTGCGCCGGAATCTCGATAATGACGTTGAACTCGTTCGGAATGTCACGGCCAGCGGGAACGGCATCGAGTCTCATGCGGCGATTTTAGGCGCGGGTAATAATCTCAGCTGATTCTGTCAGGAGAACGCGATGGACGGCAACACAACCGCCGCGGGTTCGCATCACTTTATTGGTAATCGCTGGGTGGCGTCGTCAACCGGACAGACGATCGACGTGATCGATCCATCCGACGGCACGCCGTTCGCGAAAATCGCGCGCGGCAATGCCGCCGATATTGACTCTGCGGTGCTTGCAGCTCGTGGTGCGCTCGGAGAATTCTTTGGCGGACAATGGGGGCGTTTGACGGCAACCGAGCGTGGCCGTCTGCTGATGAAGCTGTCGTATGCAGTCGCCGATCATCACGATGAATTGGCCCGGCTCGAGTCACGCACGACCGGCAAGCCGTTAAAGCAGGGGCGCGCCGATACCACCGCACTGGCGCGCTACTTCGAGTACTACGCCGGCGCAGCCGACAAGCTGCACGGCGACACGATTCCATACCAGGCCGGCATGACCGTGCTGACCCTGCGCGAGCCGCACGGAGTCACCGGCCACATCGTGCCGTGGAACTATCCGATGCAGATTTTCGGCCGCAGCGTTGGCGCCGCATTGGCGGCGGGCAACGCATGCGTCGTCAAACCTGCGGAGGACGCGTGCCTCTCCGTGATGCGAGTCGCCGTATTGGCAGCCGAGGTCGGCTTCCCTGCGGGGGCATTGAACGTTGTCACCGGGTACGGCGCCGAGGCGGGTGCCGCGCTTGCACAGCATCGCGGCATCGATCACATTTCATTCACGGGATCGCCGGTGACGGGCACCGCGGTCGCGCAAGCCGCCGCCAAGCATCATTGCCCGGTCACTCTGGAGCTCGGAGGCAAGTCTCCGCAAATCGTTTTCGCCGATGCCGATCTGGATGACGTGCTGCCGGTAGTGGTGAATGCCATCGTGCAGAACGCCGGGCAGACGTGCTCGGCCGGCAGCCGTCTGTTGATCGAACGACCCATTTACGAAGAGTTGGTCGCACGCGTCGGCGCTGCGATGTCGCAGCTGAAGGTCGGTCCGGCACTCGACGATCTGGACGCAGGGCCGTTGATACGGCAAAACCAGTTGCAGCGTGTGTGGGATTTTTTGAGCCGGGCCGAGCACGACAATGTTCCAATCGCTGCGCAAGGCCAGGTCGTCGAACACGCGCCGCAGAGCGGTTATTACCAGGCGCCGACGCTGCTGCGTGACGTTCCATCGAACCACGTGCTGGCACAGGAAGAAATCTTCGGGCCAGTGCTGGCAGCGATTGCCTTCGATTCCGAAGACGAGATGCTGTCGATCGCCAACGGCACGATGTACGGCCTGGTCGCGGGCGTTTGGACGCGCGATGGCGCGCGTCAGATGCGTGTCGCGCGCAAACTGCGCTGCGGCCAGGTATTCATCAACAACTATGGCGCCGGCGGCGGTGTCGAGCTGCCGTTTGGCGGCGTCAAATCGAGCGGCTATGGGCGAGAAAAGGGTTTCGAGGCGCTACTGGGATTCACGACACTGAAAACGATTGCAATCAAGCATGGGTAGCGAGGTGGCAGCATCGATCGGATAGAGCGCAGGCTGGTGCAAGCCAACCGCGCGCTGATGATGATCATTCTCGCCGCCATGGTGGTGGTTACCTTTGTCAACGTCATCTTGCGTTACAGCGGCGAGAATTCCTTTCTGTGGGGCGAGGAAGTTGCTCGGCATCTGATGATCTGGCTTGCGTTTGTCGGGAGTGGGATGACGTTACGCGCCGGTGCGCATATTGGAATCGACACGCTTGAACAGAGGCTGCCCGCGCCCGCCGGCCGCGCCGTTCGGACCCTGATCGCTGTGATCATGCTGATGCTTTTCGTTGCGCTGATGCTTGAAGGGGTCGACTACGCATGGCGTACGCGCTTTCAGACATCGGCGGCACTGCAAATTTCAATGGCGTGGGTTTATGCCGGCATGCCAGTGGGTTGTCTTCTTATGATTGCGCATCTTTGCCTGGTCGCGCGCCGGTACGTCCTGGGCCAACCCATTGAAAGTGAGGACAGCCTGGACAAAGATCTTGCATCCGCGCTCTAGTCCGGATCCGCATTGATGGCGTGGACGCTGTTTATTAGCGCGATCTTCCTGCTCGCGCTTGGCGTGCCCGTCGCGTTCTCGTTGGCCGCTGCTGCGCTGTTGGCGGTTGCTCTGGACGATCGCTATACGACAATCGTCGTATTAAAAGAGATGTTCACCGGTATTGACAGCTTTCCACTGCTTGCAGTGCCGTTTTTCATTCTGGCTGCCGAGCTGATGACCGGCGGCAAGCTCACCGAGGTGCTGCTGCGTTTCGCCTCGCAGTTTGTCGGGCACCGGCGCGGTGGTTTAGGCCACGCCAATGTGTTGTCGCTGACGTTCTTTTCTGGCATCAGCGGCTCGGCGTTGGCGGATGCAGCCGGCCCCGGCTCGATGATGATCAAAATGATGGACAAGGCGGGGTACTCGAAGGCGTATGCCGCAGCGCTCACCGCTTCGACTGCGATCGTTGGCCCAATTATTCCGCCTTCGATCATCATGATCGTCTATGCGCTGCAGGACGACCGTGTGTCGGCCGGTGCGTTGTTCATGGCCGGCTTGCTGCCGGGACTTCTTATCGCCGTCGCGATGATGATCGTCAATCAGATCATTTCGACGCGGCGCCACTACCGCGCCGACGCAGTGCGTCCTACCGCGCGCGAGATGCTGCGCAATACGGTCAATGCCATTCCGGCATTGTTATTGCCGGTGATCATCCTCGGCGGCATTCGCGCAGGAATTTTTACTCCGACCGAAGCGTCGGTGGTAGCGGTCGTTTACGCGTTGCTTTGCGGCGCTTTTATTTACCGCTCGCTGCGCTGGTCAAATGTGCCGGGCATTCTCGCGCGCTCTGCCATCCTGACGTCGTCGATTTTGCTGATCGTCGCCGCGAGCGCAGCGTTTGCATGGGTGTTGACGATCGAGAACGTGCCGCAATCGCTGGCGCAATGGATCACATCGCTCGAGGTCGGACCGCTGGGCTTGCTTTTGCTGATCAATATCCTGCTGCTCATTTTCGGAATTTTCATCGAGCCGTTGCCCGGCGTGATGGTGCTGGTGCCGATCCTGGCGCCGGTGGCATTTGCCGCCGGTATCGATCCCGTGCACTTCGCAATGATCGTGATCTACAACCTGACGCTGGGATTGATCACCCCGCCGGTAGGCGGCCTGCTCGCAGTGACCTCAGCGGTATCGAAGGTGCCGATCGGTGCCTTGGTGCGCGAGCTGCGGCCCTTTCTTCTGGCGCACGTGATCGTCTTGTTGATCGTCACATTGGTACCCTCGCTGTCAACCTGGCTGCCGTATTCCAGCGGACTGGCGAAGCCTCTCGCGAGCGCTGGCCTTGGCAGCGCTACATCGCGCGTACTGGTCTCGGGCGAGTGCTTATACGTCAGGGGCGCTCAAAAAAGCAGCCGCTGCGCTTAAACGCAACATCAGGCTTCAACATTTCAGGCCTTATGGTTACTATTGGCTCGGCATGACTTAGCATCACCTCGGCCGCAGTGGGGGGAAGACGCATTAAGGAGTGGGGGCAAGTTCGAGCCGAAGTTCGCAGCGACGCTGAAACGCGACCTCGAGCGCACGGTGCCGCAGTCAATGAGCCGTCACAGGCGCATCTGAGGGGGTGCCACTGTGATCGCGAGCAGCTGAAGGACAACGCTGTTATGTCGACGTTGTGCAAACAGGAGAAGCAAGCGCGTGGCTACCTTGCTGACGATCGTCAAGGCAGTGCTCGAGATTGCCGGCATGGCGTTGATTGCGCAGCTCGCCATCGGAGTTTTTGCCTGGAATCGGCGGCATCAGAACGCCGTTTACAAATTGTTCGAGGTTGTCACGAGTCCTTTTACCCGGCTGACGCGACTGGTGACGCCGAAGTTCGTGCTCGACCGTCATATTCCGCTGGCCACCTTCTTCCTGTTGTTCGTCCTCTGGCTGTTGGTGCTGTTCGAGCTCGCCGGCAGTTGCCGTGCCGATCCGCAGCAGCGCGCGTGCGCTGCGGTACAACAAAGCCGGTGACGGGATGACGGCGATCGCACGTTTGATGACGCGCATTCGGTTGCGGTGCCTGGCCTATGCCGCGGTCCTGTTCAAGCGCACGCCGGAAGCCATCGGCGTTTATCGCCAACTCATTACGCTTGCGCCGCACGATGCTGTTGCGCGCGCTGCCCTGGGTAATCTGTACGCGGAGTCCGACGACTTGACGGCTGCGGTGCGTGAGTTCGAACAATTGGTTGAAATCGATCCGCTTGCAGCAGATGCCTGGTTCAATCTGGGGTTTCTGCACGACAAAAGGGAAGAGCTTGGCGCTGCCGAGCGCTGCTTTCGCAAAGCCGTCGAGCTAAAGCCGTCGCTCGACCGCGCGTGGTACGGCCTCGGCCTGGTGCTGATCAGAGACGGCCGGCTCGACGCAGCCATCGACGCGTTCAACCGTAACATCAAGCTGCAGCCGTTCAGTCCTTACGGCTATTACCAGCTCGGCATGACGTATCACCACCTGGGGCGTAGCAGCGATGCATGGAAAGTGTACGAACGGCTGGCCGAGTTCGAACCGAAGTTTTCCGCCACGCTGAAGCGCGATCTGCAGCGGACGGCTCCGCGCGCCGTTGCACGTCAGCGTGATGAAGGTTCAGTTTCGAAGGAGGTCACAACCGTCGAGGCCGTGTAATCAAGGAGTGAAGAAAAACTACCGAGGAGCAACCCATGCAGCAGACCGAAAAGCATCGAGAGTATTGGCGGCGCAATCTGCAGATTACCGCAGTGCTTCTGGCGATCTGGTTCGTCGTCACTTATGTGATGGCCTATTTCGCAATCCCGCTGGCCGAGATCAATTTCTTTGGCTGGCCGCTATCGTTCTACATGGCGGCGCAGGGATCGCTGATCATTTACGTCCTCATCATCTGGTTCTACGCGCGGTACATGCGCAAGCTGGATCTTGAATACGGTGTAGACGAAGGAGACGAAGCATGAGTACCACCGCCAGCACCAATCGAGCGTTTTTCAGCCAGCTGCGCAAGTACTACACCTTTTACACGGGCGGCTTTATCGCGTTCGTGATTATCTTGGCGATACTCGAGCAGCTCGGTCTGCCCAGAGTATGGATCGGCTACACGTTTCTGGTGGCCACGATCGGGCTGTATGCGGGCATTGGAATCATGAGCCGCACGACTGACGTCGCCGAGTTTTACGTCGCGGGCCGGCGCGTGCCGGCGTTGTTCAACGGCATGGCGACCGG
>JACCYC010000217.1 GCA_013696665.1 Burkholderiaceae bacterium
CGATCATTAACCGTGCCGGACTCGATCTCGACCTCGTCAGAGTTTCGACCAAAGGCCGCGCCGACTTCGTCACCGAAGTTGATAAGGCGGCCGAGGAAGCCATTCTCGAGATCATTTCGAAAGCCTATCCGGACCACGCAATTCTGGCCGAAGAGTCGGGCGCTTCCGGAAAGTCCGAATACACCTGGATCATTGATCCGCTTGATGGCACCACCAACTTCATTCACGGCTTTCCGCAATACGCCGTATCCATAGCGCTGCGCCACCGAGAACACATCACGCAGGCGGTGGTGTACGACCCGACGCGTAACGAGCTGTTCACTGCTACGCGCGGCCGCGGTGCGTTCATGAATGAACGACGCTTGCGAGTTTCGAAGCGCGAGCGCTTGGCGGACTGCCTGATCGGCACCGGATTCCCGTTTCGCGCACTCGAACACCTTGACGAGTATGTGCAGATGTTCAGGAACATTACCGAGGCTACTGCCGGCATCCGCCGTCCCGGCGCCGCCGCGCTTGATCTCGCGTACGTCGCGGCGGGCCGGCTCGATGGGTTCTGGGAGATCGGTTTGTCACCATGGGACATGGCTGCCGGCAGTCTGTTGATCCTGGAAGCCGGAGGGCTCGTCTCCGACTTCAAGGGCGATCCTGGCTTCATGGAAGATGGCCGCATCGTGTGCGCGCCGCCAAAAATTTTTCCGCATCTGTTGAAGTTGGTCGGCAACGTGCATGGGGCCACCGTGGCCTGAGGTGCTTTGCGATGAGCGCTGCCATCGATCAAACGCGGCACACGCCGATGATGCAGCAGTACTGGCGCATCAAGGCCGAACACCCGCATGTGTTGCTCCTCTATCGCATGGGCGATTTTTACGAGCTGTTCCATGAAGACGCGGAGCGCGGCTCGCGGCTACTCAATCTGACCCTGACGACGCGCGGTGCTTCGGCGGGAGTTCCGATCAAAATGGCCGGCGTGCCGGCCGTCTCGCTTGAGCAGTATCTTGGCAAACTCGTCAAGCTCGGTGAAAGCGTCGCGATTTGTGAGCAGATCGGAGACCCCGCGACGAGCAAGGGACCGGTTGAGCGCAAGGTGGTTCGCGTCGTCACGCCAGGAACATTGACTGACCCGTTGCTCCTCAGGGATAAATCAAACGCACCGTTGCTGGCGCTGGCGCCGCCGACGCGCCGCACCGGGGCAATCGGGCTTGCGTGGCTCACGCTTTCGTCGGGAGACTTACGCGCAGCCAGCATTCCGGTGGGCAGGTTGGCGTCCGAACTTTCGCGCATCGAACCGTCCGAGATCCTGATTCCCGAATCCTGGAGCGACGCGCTACGCACCCTGGTTGATCCGCTGCCGTGTGCGTCCCAAATGCGACCCGACTGGCACTTCGACGCTGCGCGGGGTGAGGCGATACTGAAGGAGCAACTGCAGGTTGCCGCACTCGACGCGTTTGCCGTCGCCGACGCGCCGGAAATTCTGGCGGCTTGCGGTGCGTTGCTTGATTACGCGCATGCAACGCAGGGTAGCCGCCTGCCACACATCGCTGCGCTGAAGCGCGAGTCAGTTTCGGATTTCATTTCCTTAGATCCGATGACGCGTCGAAACCTCGAGATCACCGAAACGCTACGCGGTGACGATGGGCCGACCCTCTTCAGCCTGCTCGACCACTGCGCGACGACGATGGGAAGCCGGCGGCTACGGCACTGGCTGCAGCACCCGCTGCGCAACCCTGCGCAGGCACGCCAGCGACACACGTGCATCGACGCTCTGTCCGCCAGCGAGCTGACGCAAAGGCGGTTGTTCGCCGAGCTGAAGGAAATACCTGACTTCGAACGCATCGCGTCGCGAGTTGCGCTGGGCTCCGTACGCCCACGCGAGCTCGCTGCAATGAGGCACGCCCTGCCGCATCTCGGCCAAATTGCGACATTGCTCAGTGACGTCACGACCGCCGTGATGGCCGAGTTTGGTGTGCAACTGCAGATTCCGGAGGCCATGCAGCGGTTGCTGACAGGCGCACTGTTGGCGGAGCCTGCATATGCAGTGCGCGACGGAGACGTGATCGCTGCGGGGTACGACGCAGAGCTCGACGAGCTACGCGCGTTGCGCGACCACACCGGGCACTTTCTGGTTGATCT
>JACCYC010000219.1 GCA_013696665.1 Burkholderiaceae bacterium
ACTCAGACGTTAGGCCGCGCGTGAGAGTTAGTTGAACGGGTAGGAAAGCAAATGCGCCCAAATTCCCCAACAGACGCGGAGCGAAAAGTCATCCAGTGGTTCTTTGGTGTGGCATTCGGCGTGGCAATCCTCTATATCGCGTGGGCTTGGCTCAGTCGGACGCAAGACTGCATCACCAGTTGCGAAGCGCGTGGATTCCAAAGCGGTTGCCTCAAATTGAATAAAGGCGGCCGGTTAAACATTGGGACTCATTGTGTATGTGAGAAATAGCCACTTGTGGTCCTTGCGGGCTACACACAGGGCTGGGTTCGCGGCAAGTCGCGCCCGGCCTAACAATTCATTCAAGCCGAAGCCGCTTCGCGGCTCGGCTTAATTCAGGCGTTAGCCGTCACAAACACCCTCCACTTCTATGGCTAGCGTTAACTCTTTTCCTATCGAAGGTGGCTGCAACTGCAAGGCAGTCCGCTACCGAATGGAAAGCTCACCCATCTTCGTGCACTGCTGTCACTGCCGCTGGTGCCAGCGGGAAACCGGCGCCTCGTTCGCACTGAACGCGATGATCGAAGCAGACCGAGTCACAAACATTGGGCTCGAGCCGGAAGTCGTGAACACACCGTCAGAGAGTGGCTTGGGCCAGAAGATCGCCCGCTGCCCGAAGTGCCGTATTGCCGTATGGAGCAACTACGCTGGCTCAGGGCCCGTCGTCAAGTTCGTTCGCGTTGGGACGCTCGACAATCCAGACCTCCTGCTACCGGACATCCACATTTTCACGCAGTCCAAACAGCCATGGGTCGTCATTCAATCTGGCGCACCGTCCGTTCCGGAATACTATGAACGAGAGAAGTACTGGCCGGCCGAGAGCCTCGCTCGCCGGCAGAAGATCCTCCCCGCCATTGAGGCCTATCAGGCCGCACTCAAACGTGGCGCCTAACCTTTCCATCGAGGGAACGTGTTCCGGCCTAAGGCCTCCACGCGCCCCTCATGTCAAACGTTATGCGCGTTGAAAGCAGCCTTAAGTGAAACAGCGGTTCGAATGGGATTCAGCGAAAGCGGCGACGAACGTCGCTAAGCACGGAGTTTCCTTCGAAGAGGCTGCATCGGTCTTCAGCGACTCTCTTGCGTACAGTTTTTCTGATCCTGACTCCGTCGGTGAAGAACGTATGCTTACGTTCGGAATTTCCAGTTCTGGCCGTCTTCTCGTCGTCATACACCGACAGAGAACGCGCAATTCGAATCATTAGCGCCCGCAAGGCAACTCGTCACGAACGAGGAATCTATGAGCAAGGCTAACAATGGAATGCGCGCCGAGTATCGGCGCGAGGATTTGGGAAAGGGCGTCAGAGGCAAGTATCTCGCTCGCGTGTCAAAGGGTACGAATCTTGTTCTGCTGAACGAACAAGTAGCGAAAGCTTTCCCCACCACGGAAGCAGTAAACGAAGCCCTTATGGGCCTTCTGACGTTGACCGAAAAGACGGCTCGCATAACTCGTCGCTCCAGCGGACGCGCTAAAGCGCGCCGTTGAGCTCGAACGTTAGGCGTCGGATGGAACCACCAGTTCAGATCGACGGAGCGCGGGTACTCGAATGGGCTTGGTCCGAAACGCCGTTTGGCGGGGTCAATTCATCCGACGGCTGCGAAAGTGTCCCAATCCACGGGTTGGCCCTTTGCCGGTACGAGGGCTCTTCAGTTGTCTATCGGTTCAGTTGCAACAAGAACTGGGGGTGCGAACAAGACTTCGATTACGAATCCATCGAAGTCGCAAAAGCTGAACTTCCTGAGCAATATCGCCGCGTCGCTCGTGTCTGGCATCGCAGTCTCTAATCCTGGCGTGAAACTCCCGCCCTGCTTGCGGTCAGAGTGAGTGGGCCCAAAGAACGTGGCAAGGCGCAAGTCTGTGATGCAAGCAGTATGAAGCCGCCCCCTCAAATGAACCCGCCGTGCCTTCGTTCACCTACTCGCCCGTGCTGCACACCGGCTCGAATGCACGCCCAGCTAAAGCTCGGCGTGAGCAGCCCAGTCCAGAAAGGGCAGCACGCTGCGCGGCGACGCCTAACCCTTCCATCGAGCGGATGTTCCAAAGGCCGCTTCGCGCCCTTTGGCCCGCCGCTCATGTCAAACGTTAGGCGTCTAGTGACTTCATCCGTGAGTAAGGCTCGCACAATGACCCAGCCGTCGACACCTGTCGTCCTTCTCGGACTCGAACGCAGCGTCTACACACGCATTGCGCGGCTGGTCCTTGAGGAAAAGGGCATTCCGTACTCGCTCCAAGAGGTCGAGATATTTGGTCCAAGCGGGGTTCCAGAAGAACACCGTCAACGCCACCCATTCGGCCGGATTCCCGTATTGCATGCAGGCGACTTTGCCCTCTACGAGACCGCTGCGATCGCAAAATTCCTCGATGAGGCATTCCCTGGCCCGAGCCTTCAACCATCCGGGGCTGCCGCTCGCGCACGAATGAATCAGATCATCGGTGTGCTCGACTCCTATGCTTACCGCCCATTGGTCTGGGGTGTGTTCGTGCAGCGCGTTAGCGTGCCGCTGAGTGGCGGGACTCCGAACGAAGCCGAGATAGCCAGGACGATGATTGCGGCGGCTACCTGCCTGTCCGCACTGGCACACTTGGCGGAAGCAGGGCCGTTCATGGTTTCGCCGAATCTCTCACTCGCTGACTTGCATGCCTATCCAATCTTGCGATGCTTTTCGCTTGCCCCAGAGGGGCGCGCCTTACTCGCCAAGCATCCGCCCCTACAGGCCTGGTTCAATGCGATGCGCGCGCGGACTAGTGTCCAAAGAACAGAGAGCAAGTACGAGGCCCGTCAATAATGGGCTGCCTCAATCGTCCTTCCTTCTGATCCAGTTTCACCTCAACCGTATGGCGCCTCAAATGATCACTATTCGACAAGTAACTGAAAACGATCTTGCACCCTTGCTCGAACTGCTTGAGGCGAAGGCTACCTTTGATGGCGTGCGTCCCACGTTGCGAGCCACGGTTGCGTCTCTGCGGCAGGAGTTATTCGGTACAAATCCTATCGCGCATGCCATCGTCGCGGTTGAGTCTGATGCTGTGCTTGGAATGGCGACCTACTTCACGACGTTTTCGTCGTTCCTGATGAAGCCGGGACTTTGGTTGGACGACTTGTACGTCCGCGAAAGCTCCCGCGGCAAAGGCATTGGCCGCGAAATGATGAAGTGGCTTTCGCGACAGGCTTCACAGCGAGGCGCGGCCCGCATCGACTGGGTAGTCGCCACACTGAACGAAGACGGTCACGGTTTTTACAAGAGCCTCGGCGCCACCATCTTTGAATCAGTACGCTTGGCACGCTTGGGCGAAGATGAAATACACGTGCTCGCCACCGAAGACGCCTAACCCCTCGGTCGAGCCGACAGCCCACAGCAAACCGTGGGCTGCGGCTCACCTCGAACGTTAGGTGCCGCAATATCGGAGATCACACGCATGTTGATCCACGGTAAGTGCCACTGCGGCAATATCACCTTTGCCCTCACCTGGGAGCCGGATCCCGCCGAAATTCCAACTCGCGCTTGCACCTGCTCGTTTTGCGTCAAGCACGGTGGCGTGTGGACCTCCAATCAAAGCGGCGCGCTGGAGGTGTCAGTCAAAGATGCCTCACTCGTATCCAAGTACGCATTTGGCACGCGCACCGCAGAGTTCCACACCTGCGCCCGGTGCGGCATTGTGCCCGTCGTCACCAGCCGGATCGACGACCATCTTTACGCTGTTGTCAGCGTCAACGCGTTCGAAGGTGTTGATCAATCGCTCCTTCGTCGTGCGTCGGCAAGCTTCGATGGTGAAGGGAAGGATTCTCGTCTGGCGCGAAGGAAGCGCAACTGGATTGCCAATGTCAAATACACCGAAAGCGGCACCTAACCCTTGGTGCAGTCGACGCGCATGAAGCCGCGCGCGGCTGACCAAGCACGTTTGGTGGCCAATCGCGAAACCATCCCGATGCGATGACCTCCACCGATCTCTGCTTTCTGAATCTCATCGAAGTCGGCCGGCTAATCCTGACGCGCGAAGTCTCATCGTTAGAGGTGACCCGCGCATTGTTGGAGCGAATTGCGCAGCTCGACGGTCGGCTAAGAAGCTACGCCACCGTTACGCGTGAGATTGCCCTTCAGGCAGCGGCAGACGCCGATCGTGAGATCGCCC
>JACCYC010000225.1 GCA_013696665.1 Burkholderiaceae bacterium
AAAAAAAGGCCCGCGTGCGCGGGCCAGGACTTATAAACAGGCGCCTACGGTGCCGGTCGGAGAGCTCGCTCGCGGAGGAGTACGCGTTGAGCACCGGCGCAGCAGACAATCGAAATATAACCAATGATCACAGCGTTGCGCATTCATCCAAACGGCCGTTTCGTCGGTCAACCGACGACTGGTCGGTGGCGCAAATGCGCAACGCGCATCAGGCCAGCCGCCGCGCTTTCGCATGTGCAGCAATCCGCATCCGTAACGCGTTGAGCTTGATGAATCCCTCCGCGTCGGCCTGGTTGTAAGCGCCGTCGTCTTCGTCAAAAGTGGAGATCGCTTCGTCGAACAAAGAGTCGGTTTTCGACTCGCGGCCAACAACGATGATGGTGCCCTTGTACAGTTTTAGGCGTACTCGGCCGTTCACGTTTTTTTGCGATTCATCGATCAGAGTCTGCAGCAGTTGGCGTTCAGGACTGAACCAGTAACCGTTGTAGATCATCCGCGCATAACGCGGCATCAGGTCATCTTTGATTGCAACGACTTCACGATCGAGCGTGATCGATTCTATTGCCCGATGGCCCCGCAGCATGATTGTTCCCCCGGGCGTCTCGTAACAGCCGCGCGACTTCATGCCGACGTAGCGGTTCTCAACCAGATCGAGCCGGCCGATACCGTGCTTGCCGCCGATTCGGTTCAACTCGGTCAACACCTTCGCCGGTGACAGCTTCTTGCCGTTGATCGCAACGATGTCACCGTGCTTGTACTCGAGGTCGACAATCTCCGCCTTGTCGGGCGCCCTTTCAGGCGACACCGTCAATCGCCACATCGAGTCCTCGGGCTCAAAGTTGGGATCCTCGAGAATGCCGCCTTCGTAGCTGATGTGCAGCAAATTGGCGTCCATCGAGTACGGAGCGCCGCCCTTGCGCTTTTTGAAATCAACCGGGATGCCGTGCTTGTCTGCGTACGCCAAAAGCTTTTTGCGCGATGAAAGATCCCATTCGCGCCATGGCGCAATGACCGTGATGTCCGGCATCAACGCGTATGCGCCAAGTTCAAAGCGCACTTGGTCGTTGCCCTTTCCGGTCGCCCCGTGCGAAATGGTATCGGCGCCGGTCTTGCGAGCAATCTCGATCAGCTGCTTGGCGATCAACGGGCGCGCGATCGAGGTTCCGAGGAGATATTCGCCCTCGTAGAGCGCGTTGGCGCGAAACATCGGAAACACGAAGTCGCGCACGAATTCTTCGCGCAGATCCTCGACGAATATGTTGCTTTTTTTTATGCCCAGCTGGAGCGCTTTGGCACGCGCGGGCTCGAGCTCTTCGCCTTGCCCGATGTCGGCCGTGAACGTGATGACCTCTGCGTTGTAGTTGTCCTGCAGCCATTTCAGAATGACCGACGTGTCGAGCCCGCCCGAATAAGCCAGCACGACCTTGCCGACGCTCTCGGCGCCGGCCTTCTTCGACTTGTTCATATGTTCCTTCAACCGATGGGTCACCGAGTCGCCGAGCTCAATTTCCGACGCGGGATCTTGCTTCGCTGCGATGTCGCGCAGCGGCGGGATTATAGAGCGACGCCGAACGCCAGGGTCAGCGGCCTTGTGGCACCGGTCTGATCTCGCCCGGCACTACCAGGCCGCCCAGTGTGCGGGCGAGCGCCTCGCCGCTGGCTTTTTCCGCGAACACTTCGAGCCGGCTCGACAGCTGTTCGATCGACAATGAGCGCGCGATATTGATTGCGTCGGAGCTTGAGTCGTGAATTTTTTCATCGATCAGCCACGGTGCCGACTCAAGAACCTGCAGCGTCTTCGCATCGAGAATGAATAGTTTGGCGTAGTAGTAGAGCGCGACGTAGCGGCTCCTGCGCTGTAGGCCGGGACTGCCGTCGGGCTCGACGACGTCGTACTTGCCCTCCCAGGGACCGGTATCACGAGTCGATCCACCATTCACATCCTGCACGAAAAGGCCGACGCCATGCAATTTGCTCCCGAGCCCGGCTCGCTCGAACCCGCGATAGTGGGGAGTGACAATGACGATTCGATCCCATTCTTCCCGCGCCGGCATCTTCTGCAGCTCGGCAGTAAGCCGATCGAACGCGACACGCTCGCGGTCTGGCGGCGATACGCCTTCCAGCTCGGCCGGATTCAGACGCATGAAGACACGGTTCGTTTCCGGGAACCTGCGCGCAACGACTCGATCGATGCCGCGCATCACGATTGCGTCGAGCGAGTGGTCGGGCACTGCGAGGCTGGTGCGTTCGTAGGGATCAAGGTGCGACCCAACCTGTTGCTTGGCCACGATATAACTCAACTGACCGCCAATGGCTGACACGATCGCAAAGACGGCCTTTTTCTCAGCGGAAACCGCCGGCGCGGGCGCTGCGCTTAAAGCGTCGGCGGGCGGGGCCCTGAATTCCTTCGGATTTATCCAAATGCCGCTCTCCTGCGCCTGGGCACTGAAGAACGGTGCAAGGCAAACGAGCGCCACCAGGGTGAGTCGCAGTTTGTACGAGCGTTTAGCTGACATTTTTCCCCAGCAGCAAATATTCCATCAGAGCCTTTTGCACGTGCAACCGGTTCTCGGCTTCATCCCACACCGCGGACTGGTTGCCGTCGATTACATCTGCCGAGACCTCCTCGCCCCGGTGTGCCGGTAGGCAATGCATGAAAATGGCATCGTGCTGGGCGGCCTGCATCATCTCGGCGTCGACCTGCCAATCGGCAAAGGCTTTCATTCGAATTTCGTTTTCGGCTTCGTAGCCCATGCTCGTCCACACGTCGGTCGTCACGAGATGCGCATCGCGTGCCGCTTCGATCGGGTCGGCAAAGACCCGCAGGTGCGGCCCAATAGTGCAGCGCGCGGTATCGAGCACATACCCCGGAGGCGTCGAAATGTTCAGTTGGAAGCCCAGCTTGTGCGCGGCTTGAAGCCAGGTGTAAGCCATGTTGTTGGCGTCGCCGATCCATGCCACCGTGCGTCCGGCGATGGACCCGCGATGCTCTATGAATGTGAATATGTCCGCCAGGATCTGGCACGGGTGATATTCGTTGGTCAGGCCGTTCATCACAGGCACTCGCGAATGATCCGCAAACCGTTCAAGCTTCGCCTGTTCGTAGGTGCGGATCATCACGATGTCAACCATGCGTGAAATTACGCGCGCGGTGTCCTCGATCGGTTCGGCGCGTCCCAGTTGCGAGTCGCCTGTAGTGATGTGAATCACCGAGCCGCCCATCTGATACATGCCGGCTTCAAACGACACGCGGGTGCGTGTCGAGGCCTTCTCAAAGACCATCGCCAGCGTCCGGTCGGCTAACGGCTGATAAAACTCGTAGCGCTTGAAGCGATCTTTGATGATGCGCGAGCGATCGAACACCCACTCGAGCTCGGAACGATCGAAATCGGCAAACTGCAGAAAGTGACGAATGCCCCCGGCCATCAACCGTCAGGCAGCTTTCTGATCGGCATTGTCTAAATTTGCGCTTGCTGGCAGCGGCGCGGTCAAGAACGTGCGAATCACTGGAGCCAGGCGGTCGACGATCATCAGCGCTTCCTCGGCGCTCAGAATCAGCGGCGGCAGCAGGCGAATGACGGTGTCGTGCGTCACGTTGATCAATAAGCCTCTCGCAAGTGCCCGGCGGACCAGCTCATTGCACGGCCGGTCGAGCTCGATTCCGATCATCAGGCCCATGCCGCGCACCTGCACGACGCCGCTGACACCATTCAGCGCGCGCTTGATTCCTTCGATAATCCGCGAGCCTTGCGCGACTGCGTTTGCCATCAAGCCGTCGCTTTCGATGATTGCAAGCGTTTCAATTCCCGCACGCATTGCCAATGGATTGCCGCCGAACGTCGTGCCGTGGTTGCCCGGGCCAAAAACCCCGACCGCGGCGCCCGCCGCGACGCATGCGCCAATCGGTACGCCCGATCCGAGCCCTTTCGCCAACGTCATCACATCCGGGCGAATGTCGGCCCACTGATGCGCAAACCATTTTCCGGTACGGCCAATACCGCTTTGAATTTCGTCAATCATCAGCAGCAACCCGCGCTCGTCGCACAGACGCCGCAAGGCCTTGACGTAATCCAAGTCCGCAACGTAGATGCCACCTTCGCCCTGCAGCACCTCGAGCCATACAGCGAGCACGCGGCGATCGGAGTCGACGATTCGTTTCACGGCCGCGATATCGTTATAGGGAACCTGGATGAAACCCGTCGGAAACGGCTCGAAGCCCTTGCGCGCCTTGTCGCTGCCAGTCGCTGCCAGCGTAGCGAGGGTCCGGCCGTGCCACGCGCGTTCCATCACGATCGTTTGCGCTTCGGGTTGCCCGCGCTTGTGGCCCAGCATGCGGACCAGCTTCAGCGCGGCCTCATTGGCCTCCGAGCCCGAGTTGCCGAAAAATACCTCCTGCATTCCTGAGAGCTGGCAGATGCGATCGGCAAGCAGCTCCTGTTCGCGAACGCGATAAACATTCGATGTATGAATCAGGCGGTTGACTTGATCAGTGAGTGCGGCGGTCAATTTCGGATGCGCGTGCCCGACTCCGTTGACGGCGATACCTGCAAGTGCGTCGAGGTATTCGTTTCCGTGCTCGTCGTACAGACAAGCGCCTTTGCCGTGCGTGAAGGCAACTGGCAGCCGATTGTAGGTATTCATCAGATGCGTCATGTGGCGCTCCGAAAAAAGAGAAACGCGGCAGTCGTAACACCGCCGCGTTCTGCGAATTATAGGTGTGCCACGCCAGCCACGGGGCAATACAGAAGATGTGTTGGTAGACGTTAGGCTGCGCGGCGGCGCTGTGGCCGGCTTGCCACCAACGCAATCAACTGGTGTTCCTCATCGGCCGAGAGCACACGCACTGATGGCACATAGCCCTGATAAACCACACCATGCAGCTCGACTTTATTCTGTACTCGCAGATATCGCACCAAGTACTCGACGATGTTGTCGGTGATGCGCTGGCCGGGCACGAGCACGGGGATACCCGGCGGGTACGGGACGATCTGGTCGCAGCTGATGCGGCCGGCCAGCTTCGGGTTAACCTGATCGTTGTCGTCCAGCAACGGAACCAGCTCGCCGGTCGTGTAATAAGCGTCGCGCGGCAGGAATACGAGTTCGGTGAACGGGGGCAGATCCGGAGTCCGGTACAGCCGGCGCGGCGCGCGCTTCTCGTGCGCGATCCGCATCAATGCGTCGTAAAGGCGCGAGCACTTCGATCGTGTGGTGCCGATCGTCAGCAGCAGCGTTAGCGTGTTGAATGTTGACTTCTCCACCGTGATGTTGAAGCGCGTAAAAAGCTCCTTCTGCAGATCGTCGACCGTCATGCCGCACGATGCGACATCGACCGTTATCTTGGTTGGGTCAAGCCGAATGCCGTCGTTCTTGACTTCATCGGGCAGCAGGTCCTCGAGCTCTAGCACGCGGAACACGCCGGTCGAATTGATCTGCTCGCGCAACTCGTCGGCCAGCATCAGCGTCCGCTGCAGTAACTTGTAGCCTTCGAGCACCGCCTGCTTGCGGCTGACATCGAGACTCGCGATCATGCTGTACATCGGGCTAGTCGATGTATGCATGTTGAAATTTTCGCGAAAAATGTGCTCGTTGAAAGTCGGATCGTTGACGTGGATATAGGCCGCCTGCGACAGCGCCGACAGCGTCTTGTGAGCCGACTGTGTGACGTAATCGGCGCCGGACTCGAGCGCGGTCGGGCGCAGCGCCGGATGAAAGCGCGCGTGCGCAAACCACGCTTCGTCGATCAAAACCTTGATACCGCGCGCGTGCGCCGCCTCGACGATCGGTTTCAGGTCGTAGCGCAGGCCGTCGTAGGTGCAGGAGGTCAGAACCAGCAGCTGCGCTTCGGGATGTTCGTCAATGGCCTTCAGGAT
>JACCYC010000260.1 GCA_013696665.1 Burkholderiaceae bacterium
TTGACGCAGCGGCCAGAGCTTTTCGGAGCGGCTGTCGCCCAGGTTCCGCTGCTCGACATGCAGCGCTACAACAAGCTGCTGGCAGGTGCGAGCTGGATGGCTGAGTACGGCAACCCGGACGTACCCGACGAGTGGGCCTACATCTCCAAATACTCCCCCTATCAAAACGTTCGCAAAGACATTCGCTATCCACCGACGCTCTTCACGACATCGACACGCGACGACCGCGTGCACCCCGGACATGCCCGCAAAATGTTTGCGCGCATGCGCGAACAGGGGCACGACGTCTGGTACTACGAAAATATCGAGGGCGGGCATGGCGCTGCCTCGAATAACGAGCAGCGTGCACTGATGGGTGCGATCGAATACACGTTTCTTTGGAAACATCTGGTGAAACCGTGACGGCAGATTCGATGCGCGCCGTCGAAGTTACGCACCCGGGGGGTCCCGACGTACTGCGGACCACTGAGCGCACGCGTCCAGTACCGGCGCAAGGAGAGGTTTTGATCCGCGTGCAGGCGGCAGGAGTCAATCGTCCCGACGTTTTGCAGCGTAAAGGCGGCTATGCGCCGCCGCCCGGCGCGTCGGACCTGCCGGGCCTCGAGGTCGCGGGCACGATCGAGGCCGGCGATGTTGAGGCAGCAGGGTTCAGGATTGGCGACGCGGTGTGTGCTCTGGTTGCCGGGGGTGGGTACGCGGAGTATTGCGTCGCCCCGGTCGGCCAATGTTTGCCGAAGCCGCGCAATCTCTCATTTGCCGAAGCCGCCGGGCTTCCGGAAACCTACTTCACGGTATGGAGCAATGTGTTCGATCGCGCGCGGTTGGCTGCCGGCGAGTCGTTGCTGGTGCAGGGCGGCTCGAGCGGCATCGGCGTCGCGGCGATTCAACTGGGTGCTGCGCTCGGCCACGCGGTTTACGCAACTGCGGGCAGCGACGAAAAGTGCGAAGCATGCGTCAACCTCGGCGCTCGGCGGTGTATCAACTATCGCAGCGAAGATTTTGTCGAGGTCATCAAGAGTGAAACGCAGGGACGTGGTGTCGACGTCATTCTCGACATGGTGGCGGGCGATTACCTGCCGCGGGAAATCGACTGTCTGGCCGATGATGGTCGCATCGTCATCATTGCACTGCTGGGGGGCGCGAAGGCGCCGCTTGATCTCAGTGCGGTGCTCCGCCGCCGTCTGACGATAACGGGTTCGACGTTGCGCCCTCGATCAGTCGCGTTCAAGGCGGCGATCGCTGAGCGGCTGCGCGAAGTCGTGTGGCCGCTGATCGAATCGGGTCGTATCAAGCCGGTTCTGTTTCGCACATTTCCGCTTGCAGGCGCGGCCGACGCCCACCGACTGATGGAATCGAGCCAGCACGTCGGAAAGATTGTGTTGACCGTGGGCGCGGATGCCGAACGTATATCGGCGGGGGGCCCCGATGAGTGAGCGGCGAGCGCTGGTTGCAGCGAATTGGAAGATGCACGGATCGCGCGCGTCCAATGCCGCGTGGCTGAGCGAATTTATCGCTGCAAGGGATGGCTTGACGTGCGAAGCCGTGGTGTGCGCCCCGTATGTCTATCTTCAGCAGCTGCGCGATCAGCTCACTGTGGGTCAGGTTGGCGCTCAGGACGTGGCGGCGAATACGGCGGGGGCATTTACCGGCGATGTTTCAGCGGAAATGCTGCGCGACTGCGGATGCGATTGGGTCATCGTCGGGCATTCGGAACGGCGCCAGTGGCACCACGAGACCGATCAGATTGTGGCGCTAAAGGCCGAGCGCGCGCTGCAGGCCGGGCTGCGTCCTCTTGTTTGTGTCGGCGAAACATTGCAGCAGCGAGAAGCCGGCGAGACGATGGCGGTTCTAAGTGCGCAACTTGCAGCAATCCTGCATCGGATCGGCGTGGAGGGTTTGCTGCGCGGGGGATTGGCGTACGAGCCTGTGTGGGCGATCGGCACCGGGCGGACCGCCACCGCGCAACAGGCGCAGGAGGTGCACGCAGCGCTGCGTGCACAGGTGCAACAAGGCGCTTCGGGTTCCGCGAACGCACTGCGGATTGTCTATGGCGGCAGCGTCAAGCCGGCCAACGCGCGAGAACTGTTCGCCCAGCCCGACATCGACGGGGGGTTGATTGGCGGCGCATCGCTGGTTGCCGGCGACTTTCTGGCTATCTGCGCCGCGGCATCGGTTTAATCTACGGCTTATCGAAAAAGGGTTTCAGAAAATGGCTTGGCTTACGACTTTACTAATCGTCATACAGGTAATTGCGGCAATTGCCACGATCGTGCTGGTATTGCTCCAGCACGGCAAAGGCGCCGACATGGGCGCAGCGTTCGGCGGCGGTGCTTCGGGAAGTCTGTTCGGAGCAACCGGCTCTGCCAACTTTTTGTCGCGCAGCACAGGCGTGGTCGCTACGGTGTTTTTCCTCGCGACACTTGGACTCGCTTACACCGGAACCGAATCGATCCGTCCCGCGTCGGAGACCGGTGGAGTCATGGGCGTTCCAGCGACGCCCCCGGCGTCCTCACCCGGGCCCAGAGATGTTCCGGCTTCTAGCGGACAAGCGCCGCAAAACACAGCGCCGGCGACCGCCCCTGTGCTACCCGCGCCAGCGACGGCGCCTCCAGCGACTTCAAAACCCCCGGCCAACCCAAGCGACATTCCGAAGTAGCGCGCGACTTCAGTAGAATCCTGCGGGATTTCCACTGCCCACGTGGTGGAATTGGTAGACACACCATCTTGAGGGGGTGGCGGCGAAAGCTGTGGGAGTTCGAGTCTCCCCGTGGGCACCAAAAAGCAAGTCAAACGCAAGCAGCTCAGTGATTCTCGAAAACTATCTTCCGATTTTGCTATTCATTGTCGTGGGTCTTGCGATCGGCGCGGCGCCAATGTTGCTCGGGGCAATACTCGGACCAAGAAAGCCCGATCCCGCAAAGCTGTCGCCCTACGAGTGCGGCTTCGAGGCGTTCGAAGATGCGCGCATGAAGTTCGACGTGCGGTACTACTTGGTCGCCATCCTTTTCATCATCTTTGATCTCGAGATTGCGTTCCTCTTTCCCTGGGGCGTCGTGCTCGGTGATCTCGGCGTGTGGAGCGCCGGCTTCTGGGCAATGATGATGTTTCTTGCGATCTTGACCGTCGGCTTCATCTACGAGTGGAACAAGGGCGCGCTGGACTGGGAATAAGCATGGCACTCGAAGGACACCTGAACGAAGGATTCGTAACCACCAGCGTCGACAAAGTGTTGAACTGGTCGAAGACGGGGTCACTTTGGCCGATGACCTTCGGATTGGCGTGTTGCGCGGTAGAGATGATGCACGCCGGCGCTGCACGCTACGACCTCGATCGCTTCGGTATTTTCTTTCGACCGAGCCCGCGCCAATCCGATCTGATGATTGTCGCCGGCACGCTGTGCAACAAGATGGCGCCCGCGCTGCGCAAGGTGTATGACCAGATGGCTGAGCCGCGCTGGGTGATTAGCATGGGCTCATGTGCGAACGGCGGTGGGTACTACCACTACAGCTATTCAGTTGTGCGTGGGTGTGACCGCATCGTGCCGGTCGATGTTTACGTGCCGGGCTGCCCGCCGACGGCGGAAGCGCTGATTTACGGAATCATTCAGCTGCAGAACAAGATCCGCCGCACCAACACCATCGCCCGTTGATGAACCGTCTCGATCAACTCGCCGAACGTTTGAAATCGGCCTTCGGCGATCGGCTGCAAAGTCTTGTGATTGCCTTTGACGAGGTCACGATCGTGATCAAAGGCACGGACCACCTTTCGGTGGCGGTCGCACTGCGCGATGATTCAGCGCTTGCGTTCGAGCAGTTGATCGACCTGTGTGGCGTCGATTACTCCACCTATGGCGAGGGTGCTTGGGACGCAGCGCGCTATGCGGTGGTGATGCATCTGATGTCTCTGACCCATAACTGGCG
>JACCYC010000261.1 GCA_013696665.1 Burkholderiaceae bacterium
ACGGGCGCGTGATCGACCCGGCGTCCAACTTTGACCAGGCAGCCGGCGTCTTTATCGATGAGGGATGTATCGCAGCGATCGGGCGCGCGCCGGAGCAGTTCCGCGCCGACACCACGCTCGATGCAGCTGGTCTGGTGATCGCGCCAGGGCTGGTGGATCTGTGTGCGCGCTTGCGCGAGCCGGGTCATGAAGGCGCGTTGAAGGTGGAGATGAAGGCGGCGTTGGCAGGAGGTGTTACCAGCGTCGTGTGTCCGCCGGACACCGATCCGCCGCTCGACGAGCCCGGCTTGGTCAGAATGCTCCGGCAGCGCTCTCGCGAATCGGCTGGGGCAAGAACGTACCCGCTTGGCGCGTTAACCGCGGGCCTCAAAGGCGAGGCGCTTGCGGCGCTGAAAACGCTCGCCGAAGCCGGCTGCGTCGCGTTCATGCAGACGCGCAGCCTGCCGCACGACAACTCGGTGTTGTTGCAGGCCATGCGTTACGCAAAGACATTCGAGCTGCCGATCTGGCTGCGTCCGGTCGAAGACACGCTTGCGGGCCGCGGCGTTGCGGGTGCCGGCGCGATGGCAAGCCGTCTTGGATTGCCGGCGGTGCCGGTGGTCGCGGAGACGGTTGCGCTGCATACGATATTCGAACTGCAGCGGGCAACCGGCGCTCAAGTACACATCTGTCGTTTATCGTCGAGCGAAGGCATCGCGCTCGTCCGGCAAGCCAAGCGCGAAGGATTACCGGTAACGGCCGACGTCGGCATTCATCATGTGCATCTAGTCGACGTCGATATTGGCTACTTTGACCCGAATTTTCGTCTCGACCCTCCGTTGCGCGGCACGCGTGATCGTGACGCAATCGTTGCGGGCCTGGCGGATGGCACGATCGACATCATCTGTTCCGATCACTCTCCAATCGGCGAGGACGACAAACTTTTGCCATTCGGTGAAGCCGAGCCTGGCGCAACAGCGCTCGAGACGCTGCTTCCGCTGACCTTGAAGTGGGCGTCCGAAAACAAGGTGCCGCTGCCGCAAGCGCTGGCAAAAATCACCAGCGGTCCGGCTGGAATTTTGAGCAGGGGGTCTGCCAAAGGGCGACTCACCGTGGGTGCCAAAGCGGATCTGGTGGTGTTCTCTGCGCTCGAGAGCTGGGTCGTCGGCGCCGACACGCTTGTCAGTAGCGGAAAGAACACGCCTTTTAACGGCTACGAATTGCAGGGTCGAGTCCACACCACCTTGGTCGGCGGCGAAGTTCGCTACCAGGCCGACTGAACGAGTGCACTGGCTGCTGGCTCCGCTGCGCGCAGTGGCGTTCTCGCTGCATGTGCTGCTCGGCATCGCCATTGTCGTCGCAATTTTTCCGCTGATCGGCCAGGCATCTCGTAATCGCATCAATCAACAGTGGTCGCGCATTCTCATCGCGTTTACGGGGGCGCGCGTGGTCGCGGGCGGGGTGCCTCTAGCAGAAGCGGTGCGGCGCGATGGTGTGGAGACAACATCGAGCGGTCGGCTGGTGTTGGCCAATCACATTTCGTGGCTCGACATTTTTGCAATCAATGCGGTGCTTCCCAGTCGATTTGTCGCAAAGGCCGAGATCGGCGATTGGCCATTGCTCGGGGTGCTGGTGTCGCGCAGCGGCACGCTGTACATCGAGCGCGGGCGGCGCCATGCAGTGGCCGCAATCAACCAGACCGTGCGCGAGCATCTGCAAAGCGGCGAAACCATCGTTGTGTTCGCGGAGGGCACAACCACCGACGGAAGCGCCTTACTGCCGTTTCACTCCAACCTGATTGCACCCGCGATTGACGTCGGGGCCGGCATCTGGCCGATTGCGATTCGCTATACCGAACGGGGCGAGCGCTCGCTGGCTGCAGCGTTCATCGGCGAAATAGGGATCCTGACTTCGCTGGCGCGGGTGCTGGTCGCGCGCGAATTGGTGATCGAGGTGACCGTCCTGGCGCCCATTACGCTAGCCGGCGCGCGCGATCGCCACACCATTGCACGCGCTGCGCGCAGCGCAATCGCAAAGCATCTGGTCGTCGAGGACACGATGGCGCAGTCCCCGATGCCCGCCGATCACGCTTCCTGAGGCTGTGACATCGGGCAATCGCGCTGAAACAAAGCGCCGTCGGCAAGACGCAACGCAGTCAGTTTTCCGCCCCAGACACATCCAGTATCAAGCCCGATCACATTTGATCGAGTAACCAATCCTTCCGCCGACCAGTGGCCAAAGACGATTGGCGTACCGCGCGTGGCGCGATCTGGGTGATCAAACCATGCAACGTCACCGCGCGGCGCCTTGGCAAGTTTGTCCTTGTGCTGCAGGTTCATTGATCCATCGGCTGAGACCACCCGCAACCGAGTCAGTGCGTTGACCGCACATCGAAGGCGATCGTTGCCCCTCAGCGCATCACTCCAGCGGCGTGGCTCGTCACCGTACATCTCGCTAAGAAAGGCGTTGCTGGGATCGTTGACAAGCGCTTGGTGAACTTCGTCGGCCAGCGACAGCGTGAGCTCGACCGTCCACGCCGGCAACACGCCGGCATGAACGAACAGCGCGCCCTCCTCGAAGTGAGCGAGCGGACAACTGCGCAGCCACGCAAGCAGCTCGGCGCGATCCGGCGCTTCAAGAATGTCATCCAGCGTATCGGTGTCTTTCTGCGGCCTGACACCCGCTGCAACCGCGAGCAGATGCAGATCATGGTTGCCAAGTAATGCAACGGCTTGACCGTTGTCGACGCGCGACTTCACGTGTCGCAACGTGGCGAGAGACTCGAATCCGCGGTTGACCAGATCGCCAACGAAGATATATCGATCGGCTGCCGGCAACTGCGTTGTAAGCCGCCTGAAGCTCGACAGACACCCTTGAAGGTCACCGATTACGTACGTCACCATAGTGCACTCATAGCCTTGTAGGATGCGACGTGGTGCCGATGCATCGTTGCGTGGAGTAAAGCAAGCATGAAGCCCGTTCGCAAGGCAGTTTTCCCGGTCGCAGGCCTCGGCACGCGATTTCTGCCGGCGACCAAGGCGATGCCGAAGGAGATGCTGCCCGTGGTCGACAAACCGTTGATTCAATATGCGGTCGAAGAGGCCGCCGCTGCCGGCATCACGCAAATGATATTCATCACCGGCCGCAACAAGCGATCGATCGAAGATCATTTTGATCGTGCGCCGGAGCTGGAGGCCGAGCTGGCGGCAAAGGGCAAGCTGGAACTGCTGGAGATTGTGCGCAACATCTCGCCCGAAGCGGAAAGCTACGTTTACATCCGGCAGACCGAACCGCTCGGGCTCGGGCACGCGGTGCTATGCGCGGAGGCGGTCGTAGGCGACGAGCCATTTGCAGTCATCCTGGCCGACGACCTGATCGACGCGGTCGATTCGGTGATTGGCCAGCTCGCCGATGCGCGCATCGCGCGCGGAGGTGGAAGTGTGCTGGCGGTCGAAGATGTGCCGCGCGCGGAAACCGAGCGATACGGAATTGTCAGCAGTGTGCAGCTCGATAGCCGTACTTCACGCATATCGCACATAGTCGAAAAGCCGCCTGCAGAACAAGCGCCGTCAACGCTGGCGGTGCTTGGCCGCTATGTACTCGAGCCGGAAGTGTTTCAACATCTCCGAGCGATCCCGCGCGGTGCCGGTGGTGAAGTGCAGTTGACTGACGCGATCGAACGCATGGTCTCCGGGGGGACTACCTTCGCGTATCGTTTTCAGGGCCGGCGATTCGATTGCGGCTCGAAGGAAGGATTCGTTGCTGCGACAGTGCACTTCGCCAGGAAGGCGGGCTACGCGGTTTGAGGGTGAGGCAACAGTATTAACCGCTGTCTTCCACTGAGTCCTCGGTGACTCTGGCGCGCCGTCGATATAAACGGAACGGCATGAAGAACAGCGCGAAGTAAATTGCGCACAGCGCCAGGAACGTCCAGAAAATCCACCAGTCAGGGACATCCAGTACCCACATCAGGGTGCCGATTGCTGCCAGAACGGCATTGGCACCGACCAACAGGGTTAGCGTCGTGCGCGAAGAGTAACCGCGCCGCATCAGGATGTGATGAATGTGATCGCGGTCGGGCGCCATCGGGCTACGTCGTCTTGCGAGGCGCCGCACCGTAACGGTGAAGACATCCATCAGCAAAATTCCTAGCAGCCACAGCATCACAGGTGCTGGAACGTGGTTCGCGTTGTTTTGCGTCAAAGAAATCGAGAACCAGGCGATCGCGAAACCCAGCACCATGCTTCCTGCGTCTCCCATGAAGGTGCGATGTCGTCCGCATAGCCCCCACGGAAGGTTGAAAAGAAGAAATCCGAAAGTCGCGCCGGCGAGCACCATGACGATCTTGGCTGCGTTCAGATCGCCGACGACCAGAGCAAACGCAGCGAAGAAGATCAGCATCACGAGTGCAAGGCTGCCCGCCAAACCATCCAATCCATCAAACATGTTGATTGCATTGATCACGGCGAGCGTTGCGAATATCGTGACCGGGATGCCCCACAGGCGCGTGTTGATGGGATCGGTTGCAAACAGGTTGCCGAGGTTAACCAGATAGTTGGCGCCCCCGGACGTCATCAGCACCGCCACCATCACCTGTATCAGCATCTTCTTGCCGGCCGATACTTCGCCGAGATCGTCGAGCACACCCGTGGTCGCGAGCACCACCACACCGACGAAGAATGGGGCGTATTGCCCAAACTCTGAAAACGACGCAGCAAGGGCGAGCAGCATTGCCGCGGTAATCGCGATGCCTCCGGTTACGGCAACCGGAACCGCATGACGTTTGCGCCCGCCTGGCACATCGACCAGTTGCCAGCGTTCAGCCGGCCGCTGCAACATCATGATCAGCAACGCGGCGACTATCGCGGCAAAAACCGATTGCGCCAGGTAGGTGAGGGGCAGATACGTGACCATGCCGGATTATCCCGCGTGCCGTACGGCTGGCGTGGAAGCAAGGACTCGGTGGTACACGTCGACAGTTTTTCGAATCATCTGTTCGAGCGAAAAGACCTGCTCCACGCGCTGCTTGCCCGCTGACCCCATGCACGTGCGCAACTCGTTGTCATCGAGCAGCCTGCGCAGTGCACTCGCAAGTGCATCGACGTCCTTCGGCGGCACGAGCAGTCCCGTCACACCATCAAGCGTGACGAACTCGACGCCCGTGCCCAGGCGTGTCGTTACCACGGGTTTGCCGCACGCCATGGCCTCAAGCTGCACCAATCCGAACTGCTCAGCGCGTTCAACTGATGGCATACAGAAAACGTCGCAGGCTTCGTAATATGCCGGCAATAACTGGTCGGGGATGAAGCCAAGAAACCTGACCTTGTGTGCCACTCCCATATCGATCGCCAATTGCTTTAATGAATTTGTCAGCGGCCCGCGACCTCCGATCCACAAGTCGCCATCGATCGTTTGCATCGCGCGAATCAAAGTATCAAAACCCTTGTAGTAGACATGGCGGCCGACGGTAAAAATCAGACCACGACTGCCGCGCTCGAGCAGCAACTGTTTGCGCTCGAGACGCGATTCATCGGACGACGCGAAGCCGGCGCCATCAATGCCGTAGGGAATCACCTCTCGTAACTGTTGCTCGTGGGCCTGAGGAATCTGGGTCGACGTTGAAAAGTGTTGAGGCGTCGCGCCTATCAACGCATCGGCGCTTTGCACAAAAGGCCGAAGGAACGGTGCATAGAACGCCAGTGCCCATTGCTGCTTGACGATATCGCTGTGCCACGAGATGACGCGACGCACGCTGCGAGGCAGGGTCAGCGTCGTCAGGTGGCCCAGCGGATCGGGAAAATGCAGATGAACGATGTCAAAGCGATGTTGACGGTGCAGTCGGCGTGCGACCGACGGCATCGCTGGCGCGAGCGCGACGCTCGCCAGCGAACCGTGGTTAGCGACCCGCACGGTGGTGTATCCATTGTCGCGGTGCTCGTCCGTAAAGGCGTGCGCGTTGGCCACGAGGTTGACCACTTCTATTTCGGGCGGCATGCCGCCGAGCAGCGCCCGCAGGTGCCGCTCGATACCACCGACGTCGCCGTCGAACTTGCCGAGGTGCAGGACTTTCAAGCGGCCATTGCAACCCGATAGACCGCGACCGTTTCGGCCGCGCATTTTTGCCACGAAAAACGCGCGGCCTGCGCGACGGAGGCCGCGGCTCTGTCTGACCAGAAGGCTGCGTCGTCGACAAAGCGCTGCATGGCATCCCTCAACGCATCGGTGTCCATCGGGTCATGCATCACCGCAGCGTCACCGGCTACTTCGGGCAGCGAAGACACGTTCGACATGATCGCGGGGGTGCCACAAGCCATGGCTTCAAGCGGCGGCAACCCAAACCCTTCGTACAGCGACGGGTAGACGAGCGACGTTGCGCCAGAGTACAGATCAGCCAGTTCCGCGTCGGTCACGAAGCCAAGAGGGCGCACCTCGCCAAGCGCCACCGGAGCTTTCAATTCACGCTCGATCGGGGAAGTAAGCCATCCGCGCATTCCAACCAGAACCAATGGATACTGCCTGCGAACTCGCCCACTCAGACGCGCGTGTGCCCGGACCGCGGTCTCAACATTCTTGCGAGGCTCCAGCGTACCGACCACTAGAAAATAACTGCGATGCTGTAAGCCGTGTTTGCTGAGCGTTGCCGCGCTCGATGCCTGGTCTCGTCCGGTGAACATGTGGCGCGGCGCGAGCAGCGTGGTCGTCACGCGCTCCGGGGACATGCGGAACTCGCTAATGACTTCCTGGCGGATGAACTCGGAGTCAGTGATCACGTGCTGCACTTTGTCGAGCGCCACGGGAAGAACGCGGTTCATGATGGCGACGCGCTCCTTCGGATGCGTTTCAGGATAACGAATCCATGAAAGGTCGTGGATTGTCACGACCGTTGGCCCGGCAAACCGGAGCGGGAGAAAGTTTGGCTCGTGATACACGGAAACGCGCCGGTCATGCGCGCCCGAATAAAATCTCCAGCCTTGAAGAGCGCGGCTGATGACGTAGGGGTGCGGCACGACCTTCTTGATGAAGCTCTTGATAGGTCCGAGCGTCGGAAACGGTTGTGTCCTGATTTCCTTGCTCCATCGCGCCAAGTAGAAAATATTCAGATCAATTTCACTTGAATTGATCAGCTGCTCAGCCAGATTCTTGGTGTATTGGCCGATGCCGGTCAGCGGAGAAAGCAGGGCCGCGCCGTTCATTCCAACGACCAGCCGATTATCGTGCGTCACTTCACGACCCGGAGGTCAAACGAAATCTGGTAGAGCGGATAAACGAATGCGTATCTTGATTCGTAGTGTTCCTTGTTGCGATTGGCCCAGTCGAGCACCCACCGATGCGGCCCTCTTCGCCGCGTACGCTCCTCGCGGTCGTACTCGCAGGCAATCAGCTCTAGCCGGGCCTTGCTGTATCCCAATCGGAAAGCGGGCCGACCCTCAATGAAGTAGTCGAAGGTCTTGGATGTGAATGCGCGCTTGTGCGTGGGATCCGAATAGAAATTGACGCTGCTCATGAATGGCCCCGACACTTCAATCACGCTGCCGGGCTTTGCAACGCGCCAGATCTCCTCGACAACGCCGACAAAGTTCTCCACGTGCTCCAGCACGTCGCGGCAGATGATGCGGTCCCACTCGCTGTCTGGAAACGGATACGGAAAACTGTCGAGGTCATGGATCAGATCGGCTTGCGATCCGGGGATGAGATCAACGCCAAACGCGCCAGGTGTCTTGCTGAACCCGCAGCCTAGCTCGAGAATTTTCATCCCGTGCTCAACGCGGCCCGTCGCGGGAAGAGTCGGTTTGTCGAAGCAAATTGAAAACGCGAACCTCTTCCGGCGAAAGCAGTTTCAAGGCAGCACGCACTAAAAAGAACGCACCCCACCCAGCGGTGCCAACCCAAATTAGCGTCACCCAGCCGACGACTTCTGTCGCCATCAGCCATAGAACACCGGCCTGAACCGAAACCCCGACGAGCACTCCAGCCCAGAAGCGCCAGCGTGGTGGCCTACCCAGAGCCAGCGTCCGCCTGGCAACGATGCTGAATGCAAATGTAGTGGACATAGCGGCGAATATAGCGACCACTGCGCCAAGCAAGCCATAGGCGGGCACAAGAGCAACGATTCCGACTATCACGGTAATCGCTGTGAGCCAGGAGAACGCGGCAGCGGGGCCGGAGCGGCCGCTGGCCGCAAGTACGTGGCTCGCGGGCACTGCGAACGTGGTCATGGCAAATGCGACCAGCAGAATTTTGAAGGCGAGCACCAGATCGGGCGTGCCGTACGCGCCAAGCCAGAGTTCGAAGAAGGGGTGCGCCAGCCATAGCGCTGGCAAAAGAATGGGCACTACCAGCACGACAACAGCGCGATCCAAAGCGTGCAGCAGGGCGCTCAACTGCTCACGCGCCCCGGTCGCGTGCAATCCGGAGGCGTGCGGATAGGCGAAGGATGTAATTGCGGCAACCGCAGCGAGGGGCTTGTTGGCAAGGGTCACGCACAACGAATATGCGCCTGCGATTGCTGGCGAGCCAAAAGAGGAGATGAGTATGCGGTCGGCTTGAAACGCAATGGCGCTGGCGATCTGGGTTGCAAACATGCCGCTCGCGAATCGCGCGTCCTCCATCGGAAGGGAGAGCTGAAAAGAAAGCGGCGTGTCCCAGCGCACCGCGCGGTGCGCCACGAATGCCATTACCGCAGTCGAAGCAACGCTGATGGCTATTCCAAGAATGACAATGTCGCGCAGAGGAAATCCAGCACCGACGAGCAACAATGCACCGACCCACAGTACAACGGTGGACGCGGTTTGCACCGCCGTCAGCCACGCAAATGACTGGGCGGCGCGCGCGACGAGCGCCGGCAAGCCCGTTGCCAGCGATACGGCGACCCACAAAGCGCACCATCGGATCAGTTCGACGGCGGTGTCGCGTCCCAATAGCTCACTGAAACCGAGTGTCGCTGCGAGCCACTCTGCGCCCAACGCGACCGCTGTACCGAACAGCAATGCGATCGCGCAGAAGACACAGAAGTATGAGAAGAGCAGCCGCGCCCCGTCGAGCGGTCCCTGGCTGAGACCGGCAGCAAACCGCCGCACGGCGCTCGAGCCGAGGCCTAAGTCGAGCTGCGTCGCAATGATCGGTGTGATTAGCACGATCATCAGAACACCGAAGCGAGCCGTACCCAGCTGATGCAGCAGTTGAGGTGTCAACAGGAAAACAACGACCAGCGGTAGCAGCCAGCTCGCCAGCCCCCAGAACGCCTGGACGGAAAATCTGCGCGGAGTTCTCACCGGGCTTGCCGCCACGGCGGATCTATGGACCGCTCGCTTGAATGCGCTGCACGAGAGCAGTGGTGGAAACCTTATGCGCAAAAGCGATGGCGACGGTCGTTGCGCCCCAGGTTTTTGCCAGCGCCGCCTCGGGAATCGTGTTCATGTCGTAGTCGCCGCCTTTGGCATAAATCTCGGGTCTGACGATCTCGAGTAGCGCTAAAGGCATGTCTTCGTCAAACACCGTAACGATGTCGACTGACTCCAATGCAGCCACGACGGCGGCGCGATCGTCCTGCTTGTTCAGTGGGCGATCGGTACCCTTGCCGAGCCGGCGAACCGAAGCGTCACTGTTGATCGCAACCACTAGTGACGCTCCCAGCGCGCGGGCCTGTGCAAGATAGGTCACATGGCCGCGGTGCAGGATGTCAAACACACCGTTGGTAAATACGATCGGGCGGGGCAGGCGAGACACCGCTGCAATCAGGTCTGCGCGACCAAGAATCTTCATGCTCTCGAAAGGCGGCGGTGGGTGATGCGTCAACTCGTTTCCTTGATCATCGACACCTCAGCGAGCTGCTGAAATTGTGGCGATGAAACAGCTGCCAGCAGATCCGGGTAGGTTGGCGAAGGTAGCGCTGATGCAGGATGCGCGGCATCGGGTGCGAGCGCGCCATGGGTCCCGAGCAGAAAGCGGTCTTCGATGCCGGCGGTCTGGGCGGCTTCGAGGTCGGAGGTGCGGTCACCGAACATCGTCGAGCGAGTCAGGTCCAGGTTCAGGTCTCGCGCAGCCGCGAACAACATGCCTGGGGCAGGCTTGCGGCAATCACACGCGACGCGAAAGCTGTCCAAGGCATCGGATGGGTGATGCGGGCAGTAGTAAACGCCGCCGATTGCAGCGCCTTCGGAAGCAAACCGTTGCATCATCCAACTCGTCAGTGAGTCGAAGTCACTCGCGCTGTAAATCCCCCGGCCGATTCCGGATTGGTTAGTCACAATGACCGGCACGAATTCGAG
>JACCYC010000263.1 GCA_013696665.1 Burkholderiaceae bacterium
CGCTATTACCAGCATCATGAAGTTCTGCTGATTCGACGAATTCGCGAGTTGTTGTACGAGCAGGGATTCACGATCAGCGGCGCCCGAAATCGCCTCGATGATCCTGGTCATCCAGGGGAACGCCGCACTCCGCGCAGTCAAACCACGGCCGCGAACGATGCGGCGGTTGCCAATGGACATTCGTCGCTTGACCCCGCGCTTGATGTATCTGCGCTGATCAACGAACTGTCGGAGATTCGCAAACTTTTGCGCCTCCGGTAGCTATACTGCGCGCCTTCGGGGCGTAGCGCAGCCTGGTAGCGCACTTGCATGGGGTGCAAGGGGTCGCGAGTTCGAATCCCGCCGCCCCGACCAATTGTTAGATAAGCCGGTGTTCGCATCGCGGACACCGGCTACTTATTTTTTGAAATGCGCATTCTGGTATCCAATGACGATGGTTATCTGTCCCCGGGCCTGACCGCGCTGGCCGAGGCGATGCGGCCCCTGGGCGAAGTGACCGTAGTAGCTCCCGAGCAAAACAGCAGTGGCGCAAGCAATTCGCTGACTCTGAACCGTCCCCTGACGATCAGCCGCGCCGAAAATGGCTTCACGTTCATCAACGGGACGCCGAGCGACTGCGTGCACATTGCGTTGACCGGGCTGCTTGATCAGATGCCTGATTTAATCGTCTCGGGCATCAACAACGGCCAGAACATGGGTGACGACACGATTTACTCGGGCACCGTTGCTGCGGCAATGGAGGGCTATCTGTTCGGTATCCCCGCAATGGCCTTCTCGTTGCGCGACCACGGCTTCGAACATGTGGACGCAGCGGCAGACATCGCGCGTGAAGTTGTTCAGCGCCACATCGCCCGTCCGATGCCAGCGCCATTTTTGTTGAACGTCAACATTCCAAATCTTCCGCGCGAGCAAATCAAAGGCATCGTTGGCACGCGGCTTGGCAAGCGCCATCCGTCTGAGCCAGTGATCCGGATGACCAATCCGCGTGGCGATCCGATTTACTGGATTGGTGCTGCTGGCGCAGCCCGCGAGGGAGGCCCGGGGACGGACTTTCACGCGACAGCGGCGGGTTACGTGTCCGTGACGCCGCTACAGGTCGATCTGACGCATCTCGAGCAACTGGATGCAGTCGGCCAGTGGCTTGAGGCTTCTGCGAAGTGACTCATTCCAAAATCGGAGCGGGCCCTCTCACCACTCCGCCGAGCGGACTGGTTTCGGCGCGCGTGCGTGACCGCATGGTCGAGCGGGTGCGAGAGCTTGGAGTGCGCGACGTGCGAGTTCTTGAAGCCATCCGCATGGTGCCGCGTCATCTGTTCGTCGATGAGGCACTTGCGAGCCGCGCCTACGAAGACACCGCGCTGCCGATCGGTCACGCACAAACGATCTCGCAGCCTTACATCGTCGCACGCACTGCTGAGTTGGCACTCGAGGGTTTGATTGATGCGCGCAAGGCGCGAGTACTTGAAATCGGCTCGGGATGTGGATATGCCGCCGCAGTGTTGGCGCAACTCTTCGGCGAAGTCGTCAGCATTGAACGGCTGCGTGCGTTGCATGAGCGTGCGCGCGAGAACTTGCGCGCCTTGCGACTGCCCAACCTGCGTCTGATGTTTGGAGACGGATCGCTGGGTGTGCCTGCGGGAGCTCCCTATGATTGCATCGTCGCCGCGGCTTCCGGAGAGGATATTCCGCCCGCCTGGACAGAACAATTGAAAGCAGGGGGACGGATCGTCGCGCCGGTGGGGACATGGGATCAGCAACTCACGGTGGCAATCAAAGATTCGGGTGGCGTGCTACAGAGAATTGTGAAGGAGCCGGTGCGCTTTGTTCCGTTGCGCGGCGGCGTTGCGTGAGGGTGATGCATGCGTAGCGTTCGAGGATCAATAGCACTGTTGATGTGCGTCTTGTTGGCCGCATGCGTGAGTCAACGCCCAGCGCCGGTCGTCGATCGTTCGGGACGTTCAGCGCCTGTGGCTACGGCGCCCCTGCCAAGTGTCGCTCCGCCGGCGGTCCGCGAGGCAAACGACGGCGTATATGTCGTGCAGCGGGGCGATACGTTATTCGGCGTCGCCATTGCGTTCGGTGTGACCCAGCGCGACCTCGCGCGCTGGAACGATCTTGCAGTCGGCGCGGCACTGCGCCCAGGCCAGAGCTTGCGAGTGGTTGAACCGAGTGATGTCGCCACCGCGACTCCCATCACCGGCACGGGCGAGGCTGAAGTGCGCCCGCTTCCGTTGCCTGGCACCTCCGGCACGGCTGCGCCACCGGCACCGCTGCCGCCTGTCACGGCTCCCGCCGTACCGGCCCCGCCGTCAATCACGCCCGTGGTGCCACCTCCCGACACTGCGCGGCCGACGTTAAGTCCGATCCCTTGGCTATGGCCCACTGCAGGCAAGGTTGTCGAAACGTTCGATGATCCGCGCAACAAAGGTATCGATATTGCCGGGGTCGAAGGCGCATCGGTTCAAGCGGCTGCTGATGGTGAAGTGGTCTACGTCGGCAGTGCCGTACGCGGTTACGGCAACCTTGTCATCGTGCGACACAGCGATGAATTCATCACTGCGTATGCGCACAATCGCAAAGTACTCGTCGCCGAAAAGCAGGCTGTCAAGCGCGGGCAGGCCATCGCTGAGCTCGGGCGCTCTGACGCCGATCGGCCCAAGCTTCATTTTGAAATCCGGCACCAAGGCAAGCCGGTGGATCCTCTCAAGTACCTGCCCGCGCGCTAGCGTTGTCGCCGATGACGCCGGTTCTGGTTTTCGATATCGAGACGATCCCCGACGCGGCCGGACTACGGCGACTGCACCCGGACTGGAGCGAGCTGACCGACGCCGATGTCGCCGAGCGCGCTTTCAGCGCGCGCCGCGAGAAAACCGGCGGTGATTTTTTGCCGCTGCACCTGCATCGAATCGTTGCCATCTCGTGCGTGCTGCGTAACGACGCAGGTTTTCGTGTCGGTTCGATTGGCGCCTCAACCGATAGCGAGGCATCGTTGATCCAGAGTTTTTTCGGGATGATCGATCGCCACTCACCACAGCTGGTCAGCTGGAACGGCACCTGTTTTGACCTGCCGGTTCTGCACTATCGTGGCCTGCTCGCCGGCGTATCGGCGACGCGTTATTGGGACCTCGGCGACGACGACCGCGAGTTCCGCTACAACAACTACATCGCGCGCTACCACACGCGCCACCTTGATTTGATGGATGTACTCGCGATGTTCCAATCACGTTCCAACGCGCCGCTCGACGAGTTGTCGAAGCTCGCGGGCTATCCGGGAAAGCTGGGCATGGATGGCAGCCGGGTCTGGCGTGCGTACTGCGATGGTGAGATCGAGCAGATCCGGGGTTATTGCGAGACCGATGTCGTCAACACGTACCTGCTTTTCAATCGTTTTCAGAAAATGCGCGGTGTATTGAATGGCGATCAGCATGCTGCCGAAGAAGCCTTGGTGCGCGAGACGCTGCAGCGGCAGCCGGCCGCGCACTGGAGCGAATACCTGCAAGCCTGGCCCGATCCTGTCGCCGTGGGTTGATGAGTGGGTGGCGAACGTTTTGAGGTAGAGGTCGAGTCTCTCGACCAGGAAGGGCGTGGCGTAGCGCACCGAGACGGTAAGGCCGTCTTTATCGATGGCGCTTTAGCGGGCGAGACGGTTGTTTACGAGCGTCAGCGGCAGAAGGCGCGATACGAGTCGGGACGTGCGGTCATTCTCGCGCATGAGTCCGCGATGCGCGTCACGCCGCGCTGTCCGCACGCCGGACTGCATCTTGGCGCATGTGGCGGCTGCTCGATGCAGCACATCGATGCGCGCGCGCAAGTTGCAGTCAAGCAGCGGGTACTCGAAGACGCGTTATGGCACGTCGGCCGAGTGCGCCCGCAAATGGTGCTGCGGCCTATCGTGGGCCCCGCATGGCGTTATCGGCATCGAGCACGCTTTACGTCGCGCTACATCGCCAAGAAGGGCGGTGTGCTGATCGGCTTTCACGAGCGCGCGAGCAGTTACGTCGCCGATATTCGCCAGTGCGAAGTGGTGCCAAAGAAAATCAGCGACTTGCTGCTCCCGCTGCGCGAGTTGGTATGCGAACTGTCGATGCGCGATCGCATGCCGCAAATCGAACTCGCTGTCGGAACTGTCAGCGGACACGAGGCCATCATTCTGGTGTTCCGGGTCTTGCAACCGCCCACTGACGCTGACCGTATGCTGTTGTTGGAATTCGGTCGTCTGCATGCGGTCGGAATCTGGCTGCAACCCGCCGGTCCGGATTCCGCCGCGCCGCTCGCGAGCGATCAACCGCGGCAGCTCGAGCTATCGCTGCCCGAATTCGGCATTACGTTGCCGTTTTCGCCGACCGACTTTACGCAGGTCAATCACCAGGCCAACGAGGTGCTGGTCGCGCGTGCTGCCCGATTGCTGGCGCCTGAGCCGCGCGACGTCGTGGTCGACTTCTTCTGCGGCCTGGGAAATTTCACGTTGCCGCTGGCCACCCGGGCGTCTCATGTAATCGGACTCGAAGGCAGCGCGTCGCTGGTCGAGCGCGCCTCGCGGGCTGCGCAACTTAACGGGTTGCGTGATCGGACCACCTTTGAGGCGCGCAATCTGTCCGGTTTCACTTCAGATGATTGGCACGAATTGGTGCAACGGTACGGGGCTATCGACAAGGTGCTGATTGACCCTCCGCGCGACGGGGCGCTGGCCGTGGTGCAGGCGCTGTCTGCCTTGCCGCCAGAATCGGGACGGCCTTCCAAAATTGTTTACGTCTCGTGCAACCCGGCAACGCTGGCACGCGACTGCGGTTTGATGGTGAATCAAGGTGGATGGACATTGCGCGCTGCAGGCGTAGTCAACATGTTTCCGCACACCTCACACGTCGAGTCGATTGCATTGCTTGAGCCTGCCTCGGACCCGTGATTCGACGCTTCAGTCGGACCTTCACGTGTTAATATTTCACGGTGGTTGGACGTCGCAAGTCATTCATTTTTCGAGCTTTTGTATTATCCGGCGGTCTGCTCGAAATTTCAAACATGAAGGTTTAAGTCATGGCGTTAGAACGCACGTTGTCGATCATCAAGCCCGATGCTGTCGTAAAGAATGTGATCGGGCAGATTTACTCACGCTTCGAATCAAATGGATTGAAGGTCATTGCTGCCAAAATGATTTCGCTGTCACGTTCCGAGGCTGAGGGTTTTTATTCAGTGCACCGGGAACGGCCATTTTTTAAGGACCTGGTCGCATTCATGAGCTCCGGGCCGGTGATGGTGCAGGTGCTTGAGGGCGAAAACGCCATATTGAAGAATCGCGAGCTGATGGGGGCGACCGATCCCAAGAAAGCGGAAGCTGGCACGATCCGGGCTGATTTCGCGGATAGCATCGACGCCAATGCGGTCCATGGCTCCGATGGCGCAGCGACTGCACAGGTCGAAATCGACTACTTCTTCGCGCAAATGAATCTGTATCCACGATAGGGCACTTGGCATGTCTGCGGTGAACCTGCTCGATTTCGACTCTGCCGCGCTGGCTGCCTTTGTCGAATCGCTCGGCGAGAAGCCTTTTCGCGCGCGTCAACTGCTGCGCTGGATCCATCAGCGTGGCGCGCACGATTTCGATGCGATGTCGGATCTCGCGAAATCACTGCGCAGTCGATTGGCGGAGCACGCGCAGGTTTCTGCTTTCGACGTGCTGAGCGACTCCATGTCGGACGACGGCACACGCAAATGGCTGCTCGACGTAGGTCAGCGCAACGCAATCGAGACGGTGTTCATACCGGAGGACGATCGCGGCACGCTGTGCATATCGACGCAGGCCGGATGCGCTGTTAACTGCCTGTTCTGCTCGACCGGTAAGCAGGGTTTCAACCGTAATCTGACGACAGGCGAGATCATTGGCCAATTGTGGATGGCCGAGCACACGATGCGTTCGGACAAGGGTGCCGCCGAGCGCGTTATCAGCAATGTCGTTCTGATGGGAATGGGTGAGCCGCTGCAGAATTACGAGGCCGTTTTGCCCGCGCTGCGACTGATGCTCGACGACAACGCCTACGGGTTGTCGCGGAGACGCGTCACGCTGTCGACGTCAGGCATGGTGGCGCAGATGGATCGGTTGGCCGCTGACTGCCCAGTGGCGCTCGCGGTTTCATTACATGCGCCCAACGACGCCTTGCGTGATGTGCTCGTGCCGTTGAATCGCAAGTATCCGCTGTCGGCATTGCTCGCCGCGTGCCGGCGCTACGTGCGCGCCGCGCCCCGCGATTTCATTACCTTCGAGTATGTGATGCTCGATGGCGTCAATGATCAAGATGCCCAGGCACGCGAGCTGGTTTCATTGGTCGCCGACGTGCCATGTAAAGTCAATCTGATTCCATTCAACGCGTTTCCGCAGTCAGGCTTGAAGTGTTCGTCGCCTGACCGCATCCGCGCGTTCGCTCAGCATTTGTCGGATGCCGGCATCATCACGACGACGCGCAAGACGCGCGGAGACGATATTGATGCCGCGTGCGGCCAGTTGGCCGGCGACATACTCGATCGAACGCGCTTAGCTGGGCGCGTCGCCCGCAGGACAATTCCAATCACGGCCAGCGCAGACTAGGAAAACAATGAGAGTCCGTGCCGCAGTCCTGACTTCAATTGTTGCCATGGGCGCCGCCTGCACGACAACGACGACCACGACCGTCAGCAACGAAGGCACGTCGAAGATAACGAACGCCGACC
>JACCYC010000294.1 GCA_013696665.1 Burkholderiaceae bacterium
ACCGGGTACCCAAGCGCTGCCGACAACGCCGGCGAAGCCGCGCGCGTGATCGTGTCGACGCCCGATGCGGTGGCCACCGGCAGGATGAATCGGACGACTTTCGTTTGGCCGAGCGCCAGGCCCGACCAAATTCCAGACGCTCCGAGCGAGATGCTGGCCATTCCGATCAGCGTCCGGCGCTTCGATGGTTGAGGTGTAGTTTTCATTGCTGTCTCCTTGTTCATTAGGCGATCGCCGCTTTTGCCAGCAGCGTGTCGATTTTTTCCTGCGCGTAGCCGATGGCGTTCAGCAACTCTCGCGTGTGCTCTCCCAGCCTGGGCGGATCCATTCGCACGCCCAGCCGCGCCCCTTGCATTGTGATCGGGAACAGCGTCGTCTTCACCGTCTGCCCGGCGCGCTCGCCATCGGGCAGACGAATATCGGCAAGGCCGCCGGTCGCCTTCAAATGCGGATCGTCGTACAGGTCTTCCGGTTTGCGAATCGGCGCGAAGGGCAGCCCGACTTTTTCGAACAGCGTTGCGAGCTCGTCGGCAGTTCGCGCTGCAAGGCGCTCGTTAATTGTCTTCAACAAGGCGGGGCGTTGCTCCACGCGCTGATTGTTGGTCAGCAACGTTGGGTCGGCTTTCAGATCGGTGTAGCCGAGTGCGTCGCAAAAGGTGATCCACTGCGCGTCGCTGACTGCGGCTAAAAAAATTTGCTCGCCGTTCTTAACAGTGAAAACGTCGTAGATCGCCCATGGACTTACGCGCGCCGGCATCGGCGCTGGATGCTTGCCGGTGACCGCGTACTGCAGCATGTGCTGGCCCATCAGGAACACGTTGTTCTCGAACAGCGCCGATTGCACTTCCATGCCCTTGCCGCTGATGCCGCGCTGAATCAGCGCACCCAATGTGCCGATGGCGCCGAACATCCCGCCCATGATGTCGTTGACACTTGTGCCGGCGCGTAGCGGATCACCGGGCCGGCCGGTCATGTAAGCCAACCCTCCCATCATCTGCACGACTTCATCGAGCGCGGTGCGATGCTCGTACGGCCCCGGCAGAAAACCCTTGTGCCCAACGTAGATCAGGCGCGGATTGGTCTCCGACAGCGCCACGTAGTCGAGACCGTACTTGTGCATCGTGTTCGGCTTGAAGTTTTCCAGCATGATGTCGGCACTGGCGGCAAGCTCGCGCGCCGCTTGCGCGCCGAGCGAATTGCGCAGATCGATCGCAATACTCTTCTTGTTGCGATTGAACATCGGAAAAAATCCCGCACCGGCACCGAGCAGGAAGCGCGTGCGGTCGCCATCGATCGGTTCGACCTTGATCACCTCAGCGCCCATGTCGGCGAGCACCATCCCGCACGTCGGCCCCATCACCATGTGCGTGAATTCGACGACGCGCAGGCCGCTCAGTGGCTGCGGGACTGGATCGGTGCTCACGCGGTTGCCGTGAGCATCGTCTTCGGCAGGCCGGCGCGCCATAGCGAACCGTGCAGTGCTTCGCCCTCGAGCCATTGCGCAACCTTCGCGCGCAACGCAATCAGCCGATCGAAGTCCTGCCCGGTCGACACGCCCATGCTGGCAAACATGTAGACCAGGTCCTCGGTCGATACGTTGCCGTTCGCACCGGGCGCGTGCGGGCAGCCGCCGATACCTGCGAGGCACGCATCGAAGCGCGTGATGCCCACCTCCCACGCTGCGTACACATTGGCCATGCCGAGTCCACGCGTGTCGTGAAAGTGGCCGCAGTTCAGGCGGTCACCGGCAATCGGTAGCGCCTGCTCGAACAGTTGCCGCACCATCGCAGGGTCGGCGTAGCCGACGGTGTCTGCCAATCCGACGCGATCGACGCCGGCATCGAGCACCGCGCGCAACAAGTGCAACACTTCGGCCGACTCGACCTTGCCTTGCAACGTGCAGCCGAATGCGGTGCTGATGCCGACTTCGATCAGGCACTTTGATCCTTTGGCATCGCGCAAGCCGCGGATCTGCGCAATCTCGGCAACCACGCCGTCCGGTGTTTTGCGCAGATTCGCCAGACTATGTGCATGGCTCGCCGACAGCGGTACCAGCATCGCGTCTGCACCGGAGCCGATCGCACGCTCCGCGCCTTTCAAATTCGGCACGAGCACCGACACGCAGAGTCCAGGCAACGTCTTCGCGAATTCGACCAATCGATCGGTATCCGCCAATTGCGGCAGCAAGCGCGCGGGGACAAACGAGCCGACCTCGATCTCGCGCTGTCCTGCCGCGTATGCGTCGCGGATCCATTCGATTTTCTGAGCGGTCGGCAACACGCGCGCAATGCTCTGCAGCCCGTCGCGCAGGCCGACTTCACGCACGATCGCGGATTGGGTTTCAGGCTTCATGACGATCCACCCGGATGTTAGTCGCAGGGCCTGACGGCCGCATGCACCTGCCGTCGCAGCTGCTCGACTTCCTCGATCAGGTCAGCGACCAGTGCTGCGACTTCCTGGTTGGCGTCGAACCGGCGTTCGGTCGTCACCATGCGGCGCGCACGCACCAGGTGTGCGCCGGCAAATCGCATCTCCCCACCGGATGAAACGCACGCAAGCAAGCCCGCTTCGACGCGTTCGACGATCCAGGTGGACGGCACCGCGCAGGCGGACGCCAACTCCTGCAGGTCAAGCGTTTCTTCATCAATCAACACTGCATCCACTTTGTGTCGTGTCATGGCTGTGCTCCCATCTGCTCGCGCGGATTGAATAACGAAAACTCGCGCGCCATCGTTTGATACACCTCGCGTGCCTTATCGTCCTTCGCCGGCGGCGTTGCCAGCTCGAGTTCGAGATACAGGTCCCCGGGAGGTTCGCCCGGTATTCCGCGTCCCTTGAGGCGTAGCTTGCGGCCGTTGTTCGAGCCGGCCGGCACATTGACTTCGACTCGGCCGGCCGGTGTGGGCACTTCGATGGTTGCGCCCAGTGCTGCCTCCCAAGGCGCGACCGGCACGGTTTGCGTCACGTCCCGACCTTCGACGCGGTAGCGCGCATCCGGCTCGAACTCGACCTCCATGTACAGATCGCCTGCTGTGCCGCCATTGAACCCCGGGCTGCCCTGGCCCCGCAGACGAATGCTCTGACCTGCCTTGACGCCCCTCGGTATCCGCACTTCGAGATCGCGCTCGGCGTTGACCACATTGCTCGCTTCATCGAGGCGGGTTTCGCGCAGAGCGAGTGAGCGTGTCGCGCCGTGGTACGCATCGGCCAGGTTGATCGAGATCTTGGCGTGTTGATCGGTGCCGCGCATTTGTGCGCGTGCTCCACTGCCCTGGCGGGCCCGGGCAGCGCGGCCAAACAGCGTGTTGAAGAAGTCGCTGTAGTCGCCATCGTCGCCCACTGGCGAACCCGCATCTGCAAAGCCGAAACCCGCATCCCAGCCCGGCGGAGGCGCAAAATCCTCTCCTGATGCGCGCCGCTGCGCGAGCTTGTCGAACGCAGCGCGCTTTTCCGGATCCGACAGCACTGCGTACGCTTCATTGACCTCGGCCATGCGTGAGGAAGCGTCGGCTTCTTTGCTGACGTCGGGGTGATACTTGCGCGCGAGCTTTCTATACGCCTTCTTGATATCGTCAGCGCTCGCCGTCGGTTCGACCCCGAGCGTCTTGTAGTACTCCTTGAACTCCATGTGCGATCCCGCTTCGGTCAGAGCATGAGAAAATTGGCTTAACCCCTATGTTAAATACGTCTCAGCTGTCGATAGACATCGTTTCCGATGTCGTTTGTCCTTGGTGCTATATCGGAAAACGCCGGCTCGAATCTGCGCTTGCGCATCGTGCGAGCAATCAGGCACGGCCGGCCCGGGTGCGCTGGCTCGCGTTCCAGCTCAATCCGGACATCCCGTCGCAGGGCGCCGATCGCCGCGGCTATCTCGAGCGGAAATTTGGCGGACCCGAGCGGGCCCAACAGATTTATGCGCGAATCAAGGCAGCCGGTGTCGAGGTTGGGATTCCCTTCGATTTCGAGCGGATCGCGCGCCAGCCGAACACGGTCGATGCACATCGGTTGATTGCGTGGGCACAGGACCTCGATTTAAACGCTGCCGATGCAGTGATCGAGCGGTTGTTCCGCGCTTACTTTGTTGACGGCATCGATATCGGCGACACGGAAGCGCTCGCGAGCGTGGCGGGTGCAGCGGGGTTTGACGAGACGGCCGCACGTGCATGGCTTGCTTCGGACGCCGGGCGGGTCGATGTGGAAGCCGAAGAGCAGCGTTCGCGAGCGCTGGGCGTCACGGGCGTTCCGTTTTTTGTTTTTAACCGCCGGGTCGCGGTGTCGGGTGCTCAACCCTCAGACGTGCTGCTCGAAGCGATTGATCAGGCTCAGACGGAGCTGATCGAGCGAGCTTGATCCAACTCGTAAGCTTCGGCGAGACAGACACAACGACAGTTTGCAATGAGCTTTAACTTCGCAGCGCCGGCGCTGCGGCATTACTTTCGCATGGTTGCGCTGCTCAGGCTGGCGCCCGATGATTTGCTGCGCGACCGCACCTATCGTCGCCTCTGGACATCGATCCTGATCAGTTCGTTCGGCGGGCAGGTCACGATGCTCGCACTGCCGCTGACGGCAGCGGTGTTGTTGCACGCTACGCCGACGCAGATGGGACTGTTGACGGCAATGGAAGTCTTGCCGTTCGTTCTTTTTTCTCTGCCTTCGGGTGTCTGGCTCGACCGCGTGCGCAAGTTGCCCGTCTATGTGATCGGCGAATCGTTTTTGGCGTTGATCGTCGCGAGCGTGCCGCTTGCCTGGTGGCTGGGCTGGCTGTCGATGCTCTGGCTCTACGTGGTTGGATTTGCGATCGGCACCGTGGCAACCATTGCTGGAAGTGCAGCGCAAATTGTTTTGACGCAGGTGGTGGCGCGCGAGCGATTGGTCGAGGCGCATGCCAAGAATGCTCTGGCGTCATCGTCGTCCGAAGTTGCTGGCCCTGCTGCGGCCGGTGTTTTGATCAAGCTGGTGGGCGCCCCGTTCGCGCTGTTGCTCGACGCTCTCCTGCTTGCAATTTCGGCAGCGATTCTGCGCGGCATTCACGTGCAGGAAAGCGCGCAGTTTGCTGCCGCGCGTTTCTGGCCGGCTATGCGTGCAGGGCTGGTATTTGTCACGCAGCATCGGCTGTTGATCACCATGGCGCTCGTGGTCGGCGGTTGGCAGATGTGCCATCACGCCGCGCTGGTAGTTCAGATTCTGTTCGCGACACGCACGCTCGGACTGTCCGAGGGCGCTGTGGGATTGAGTTTTGTCGGACTCGGCGCGGGCACGATTGTCTCGAGCATGGTGGGCAATCGCATTTCGCGTCGCCTTGGCCCGGGGCCAACGCTCGTGCTCGGCGTTGCAATTTGCGGCGTCGGATGGTTACTGGGTGCCTGCGCGCCCGTGTCCACCCTCGGGGTCATTATGTTTGCCGCGATGTTGATGATATTCGGCTTTGGGGCCGTGCTGATCTTCATCACGTTTCTCGCGATGCGTCAGGCGGTCACGCCGGCACCGCTGCTGGGCCGGATGACCAGCACGATGCGCTGGTTGATTTTGTTACCGGCCGGGCCGGGCGCACTGCTGGGAGGATGGCTCGGAGAACACTATGGATTGCGTTCGTCGCTGGCATTTGCCAGTGGATCCGCCTTGCTGCTGGCGATGGTCGCGTGGCGTCAGCCCGTCATCCGCACCACGCGCAAGTTGCCGAGCCTTGCAACGCTGACCGAGGATAGGGTGCTCGACGCCGCGTGATCGGTCGTCAATGTACGAGCGCGTTGGCTTGGTCACGCAAAATTTGCCGCTCGCGCGAGATGCGCTCGCCACGTCGCTTGCGCAGCCACACCCAGAGGCCGGTGAACACGAGCAGCGCCGGTACCACGCCCGTCGCAGACATCGCGATTTGACCCACGGTGCCAAACGCGGTCCCGCTATGCAGCGGAAACAGCCAGTGCATGAAGCTTTCGCCTGTCGTGCGCGTGCGAGGGCTGCGCTCGATCAACATCTTGCCGCTAAGCGGATTGATCCATGCGATCGTGTCGCCTTGCCGATGGACGTCGCCCGCCCGCTTCAGGTAATAAAGATGGCCCGCCATCTGCCGCGGTGAGCCGTGCACTTCCAGCAGCGTGTGTTCAGGGAAACGGCGCCTGACGTCAGCGATCACGCGGTCGAGCTCTAACGGCTCGCTGGGAGTGTGCGTCTGCCACGGCACTGTAGGAAACGGCGCGACCTTTGAAAATATGCTGACTAAATCGCGTACGTAGTTGACGTACACCAACGTGGCGCCGGTCAGCGTCGCCAGCAGCAGGGTGATCGCGAACACGATTCCAGTCGAGCGATGAAAGTCGTACGCGATACGCGTGCCTGATGCGCGTGGATTGATCCATAGGATGCGCTTCACTGCAGCCCGCGTGCGCGGCACCGCCAGCACGAAGCCGGTAATGGCCGACGTCAGCAACAACAGTCCAGCGATGCCGACGATGTTCGATCCGGAATTGCCGAGCAACACATTGCGGTGAAACTCGTACAGCGTGCGCAGAAAATCAGGCCGCGTAATGCCTAGTGCTTCGAGCGAGCGCGCGCCGAGGTAAGCGCCGGTCACCGGGTTAAACATTGCCTCTATGCGCTCGGCGCCGACGCGGCGCGGCTTTACCCGCATCGTCAACCGGTAGACCTCGCCTTCAGCAACCGGAAACCGGATCCTTTCGACCAGCCCGAGCGGGTACGCTGCTTCCGCCTGCGCGACGATCGCTTGCGCGCTCATATGAACGCCGCGCGCGCCGCTCGTCAGC
>JACCYC010000302.1 GCA_013696665.1 Burkholderiaceae bacterium
GTGATGTATGCCGGCCGTATCGCGGAAATCGGGCCGGTGTCGGATGTGATTCACCGCCCGCAACATCCTTACACCGTTGGCCTGATGGGTTCGATTCCCACCTTTGGCCACGAGAAGGAGAGGCTCACGCAGATCAACGGATCGATGCCGCGCTTGACCGCGATTCCGAGTGGATGTGCGTTTCATCCGCGCTGCGTTCATGCGTTTGACCGATGCCCGCGCGAACGGCCCGGATTATTGCCAGCAGGCAGTTCGATGGCCGCATGCTGGCTGCACGATCCTGCAAGTGCGCGGCGCGCGGCGCCGCAGACTTCGGCCGTGTCCGCATGAGCGCGGTGTTGCGCGAAAACACGAGCACGACGTGGGAGACCGCGGCACAGGATGTCATTGTGCGCGCGGAAAATATCGCAAAATATTTCGACGTGTCGCCGCCCTGGCTGAATCGAGTCCTTGAGCGGCAGCAGCGTGCGATCCTGCACGCAGTCGACGGCGTCAGCTTCGAGATCAAGCGCGGCGAGACCTTGTCGCTGGTCGGTGAATCGGGCTGCGGCAAGTCGACCGTCGCGCGTCTGCTCGTGGGGCTTTACACGCCGACGCACGGGCGCATCAACTTTTTCGGCCGCGATTTGCGCGAGATGAATTCAGCGCGTGGCCGTGGCCTACGCCAGAAGTTGCAGATGATATTTCAGGATCCCTATGCGAGCCTGAATCCGCGCTGGCGGGTGGCCGACATCATTGCGGAGCCGCTAAAGGCACACGGGCTGATGAAAGACAAGCACCAGGTGACCGCGCGCGTTGACGAGCTGCTGCAGCAAGTCCGCCTGGCGCCGGCCGACAAGGCCAAGTACCCGCATCAATTTTCCGGTGGCCAGCGTCAGCGACTGTCGATTGCGCGGGCGCTGGCTACCAAGCCCGAGTTCCTGGTGTGCGATGAACCGACGTCCGCGCTCGATGTGTCGGTGCAGGCGCAGGTGCTGAACCTGATGAAGGACCTGCAGCGTGAGATGGGGCTGACTTACCTTTTCATCTCGCACAATCTCGCGGTCGTGCATCACATTTCCGATCGCGTTGGCGTGATGTATCTCGGAAAAATTGTTGAGCTTGCGTCACGCACAACTTTGTTCAACACGCCGCGTCACCCGTATACGCGCATGCTGCTCGATGCCATTCCGGACCTCGAGATGAGCGGCCGCGCGCGCACACCGGTCGCTGGCGAGGTGCCCAACCCGCTGAACCCGCCATCGGGCTGCACGTTCAATCCGCGCTGCCCGTACGCCAACGATCGCTGCCGGGTCGAGGTGCCGCTGTTGAAGCTGTATCGGCATGCAGGCGGCGAGACGCAGGCTGCGTGCCACGGCGTCGAAGAAGGGCGTATCTAGTTGCAGCTTGCAAGGGGCAACTGCAGCGCTTGCAGCACGCCCGTGTCGTCTTCGACAAATGCAACCACTGCCAGATCGCGCGCCGCCGCCGAGGGCACGTCGAGCGAAATATTTCGCGTTCCCAGTGCCAAGGGCCCCGACCATGCGCGCGTGACGCGGTCATTGGCCAGCGTCTCGCCTCGGTTCTCGCCAGCCGTAACCTTGGTCGAAATCCCGTTCTGTACCAGCGCAACGAACAAACGCGGGTTCTTGGCAGCGCTCGGTGCAGCGAGCTCGGCGTGGGCGCGAACGTCGACTGATCCGGCCCGCGTCTGCAACTTCTCAAGCGTGATTGTTGCGGCAGCGGGGCGCTGATTCACCGCACGCACCTGCGCGTCAAAAGAAGACGCGCGAGCCCAGTTCGTTTCGCGGCTCTGTACGAACACACCGGGCGTGTAGCGCGTGTTGCTGCGGTTCAAAGCGGCAAGTTGCGATTGCCGTTCGTTGAACTCGCGCCGGGCAAAAGGATCTTTCCAGCCGATGTAATCCCAGTAACCGACATGCAGCGAGATGGGCACAGCGCGGCTGGCGTCGATGCTCGACGGTAGCTGCGAGAGCCATCGATCAGCCGGTGGACAACTCGAGCAGCCCTGCGACGTATAAAGCTCCACCAACGCAACGGTGTGCTTGGAGCTGGTGGCCTGGCAACTTGCTGCGTCGACGGCGGGGATGGCAGTGGCAATCACGGCAAAGGCGATCAGATGGCGCATCGGGGTTCTCCTGGAGCAAGTTGGTCGCCGCAGCTGGCACAACCTTACGTATCCGGCATCCAAACCACAGTGTCGGCCGTACCGTGTTGGAGCTCCATTGAGGTGCGGCAACGATAATCTTCCCGGTTTGTCGAGACGCGCACGATCATTGCCTATTACCCGCCACCGTAGGCCGGCCCAACTTGGAGATGTTCTGATGAGAATTTCAATTACAGCAGCATTGATCGCAGCCCCTGTCGCAATGATGGGCTGCTCGTACCTGCCGACAATGTCCAGTGCGCCGGATGTTCCGACCGCGATCGCAGTTCCGGCGGGTAGCAAAGTGGCAATGCGCACGGTCGGCGTAGGTGAATTGACCTACGAATGCCGCGAAAAGCAGGGCACGGCGGGCACGTTTGAGTGGACGTTCGTCGCACCGACCGCGACGCTATGGGACAAGGGACGCACCAAGGCCGTCGGCAAATACTATGGCGGACCGACTTGGGAAGCCAATGACGGCAGCAAGGTTACGGGTAAGCAACTCGCCGTCGCACCGGCAACCAAAGCGGGGGCGATTCCGTTTCAGTTGGTGCAGGCGGCGCCGGCAACCGGCACTGGCTTGATGCAAGGCGTCACTTATATCCAGCGGTTGAACACCGTGGGCGGCGTTGCACCGACAGAACCGTGCGCAGCATCGGGCGCAGGGCAGCGCCGGCAGGTCAAGTACGAAGCCGATTACGTCTTCTTCAAGTAACGGGTAGTAGCTTTGGGCGATGGGCTGGCATCATCCCATCGTTTGCTCGGTCGTTGCGAGCAGCGCAAACGATGCGAGCCAATGCGTTCCCACGTAGGCACCGTGGGTCGCTGTCGCGAGCGACGCCTGCAGATGGCGATCGATCGAAGCGCGGGCCAGCGGCTGCAGTTCGCCAGCAACGTGATGCAGCAGTTGTTGCCAGCACCAGGCACGAGACAAATTCAGCCCGTGCAAATGCACGATCTTCGGGTCATCAGCATCGCTGAATTCAACAGGTTGCAACCAACGCCCCATCGCGTTTGGATCGGGTTCGAACCGGTTCCACCAATCGGCAAAAGAACAGCCGTCGATCACGCGGCACATCAAAGCCGCTTCGACCATTCCGTTCGATAAAAAATCTTCGCCGCTGGGTTCATAGTCGGCCGGGTAACGCCGATCGCGGCCGAACCAGAGGTTGGCGCGCTCAGCAATCAACCGATGCAGTGCGCGATGCTGCAACGTCTCGCAATAGTCGAGCGCGAGCATGAGTGCGAACGCCGAGTTTCCGTGAGTTCCAGCGCGAGTTGGGTAGGCGACCCGGGGTAGATATTCGATGAAGCGGTCGGCCAGCGCTCGCGCCAGCGGAGCGAGTGCATCGCTCCACTTTCTGGCGTCGGCATCGTCGATAGCCAGCCGATGCAGCTCTGCCGCGAGCTTCAAAACCCAGGCCCAGCCGTAGGGACGCTCAAACGTTGATCGATGCGGCTCCGCCAAAGTCGCCAACTCGCCGCAAATTCCTTGCGCCGTCACCCTTTCATTAAAATGACGACGCGTGCTGTCGGCGTGCGGATGGTCGGGAAAGAGTCTCAGCAGACGCGCCAGCGTCCAGTGCATATGGACCGATGAATGCCAGTCGTAGCTGGAATGGAAAACCGGATGCAGGTCGCGCGGTGGCCGCACGTCGCGGTCGCCTGCAAGCACCTGATCGAGCTTGTAGGGATATTCGGTCGCTACGTTGCGCAGTGCTGTCGCCGCCAGTGCGGTCGCAGATTCGCGGTCGATCATGCGGCGCAGAGTAGCGCTGCGCGAAGTCGGCGCCGCCCTCGCTAGCGCTAGGCCGCGCGACGGTGCTACTTCTTTGCCGGTGAATTGCGTGCGCCTTTTAGCAGCTCCTGCGCTTCCTTGAGTCCGCGCACCGCGGCGCGTTGAATCCATACCGCGCCGTCGGCCTTGTTGGTCTGTATGCCTTCGCCGCCCGACAGCTGGGTAATGCCAAGCTGATAGGCGGCGCCGGCATTGCCGTGTTCTGCCGCGCGGCGCAGCAGCGCCTCTGCCAGCGCCGGGTCCTTTGGCACGGCCGCGGCTCCGCGAAGATAAAGTGTGCCGAGTGACCATTGCGCGTCGGCCAGCCCTTTTTCGGCCGCAGGCTCGAGCAATGTCTTGATCCGCAAGGCCGCGTTCTCGGGCGCTGGCCTGGCGCGTTCAATAATCTGCGCCAGGAAATAGCGCGCCCAGGCAGCATCCGCATCGATATAAGGCTTCAGCACCGCCTCGGCATCACCCAATCCGGTTGTACGTGCCGCCTCGCCCGACTTCTGCAAAGCCTGTTCATTGAAACGATCAAACGAAAGACTCGTGATGGCCTGTTCGCCATCGCGCATAACGTTGGGCGAAGCCTTCGTGATCCGACCACGCTCCGACGCGCCGACTTCGACCAGCAGCGTCGAATCCGTTGGGTGTACGCACGACATACCAATGACGAACATCGAATTGCGCTGATCGTTTGCTTTGGCAGCGTCCTTGCGCGGCGACTTGTCCTCGAGCTGGATCGCGTCGAGCGCATGACGCGCGCATCGCGTGCCCGCGTGGCGCACGATTGTTTCGTCATGCTTTGCGATCTGCCATCTCTCGGCAAGCTTCGCGTGGCGTGCTCGAGCCAGCTCGAGCAATGCGGCGTCGGTGTCGACCGGCTTGTCGAGTATTTCGCTGGAGAACAC
>JACCYC010000306.1 GCA_013696665.1 Burkholderiaceae bacterium
TCCAGATCAGGTCTTTCGCCGCCGTCGACGCATTGACGACGATGCGAAACGACGAGTCGCGAACGAAGTAAACGATCAGGTCGTCAACCACGCCCCCGGCGTCGTTCAACATGCACGAATAAAGCGCTTTGCCGGGTTGACTGAGCTTGTCGACATCGTTTGCGAGAAGCACGCGCAGAAAGGTGCGTGCGTCGGCGCCTTCAACATCGACCGGCCGCATATGCGAAACATCGAACATCCCGGCGTCGCGTCGCACCGCGTGATGCTCTTCAATCTGCGAGCCGTAGTTAAGCGGCATTTCCCAGCCGCCGAAGTCGACGAGCTTGGCGTGCGCGCCAGCGTGAGTTTCGTACAGTGAAGTGCGGTGCAACGCCATCGTGCCTCAGGACAAAAGATCGGCGAGCCGGCATTTCGCCGGTCCACACCCCTCTGTCCTTTTGCCTGAGAGTTCGGAATCCAGCATCGGATTCGCTGCACCTTCGGCGCCGCCAACAATCGACGGTCTCTCCAGAGTCGCTCGCGCGAGGCGGTTTTTGATACCTGAGCGATTACGGGCGTTACGCCTTCGGCGGTGATTCAAAGCTTCACTTGAACCACACTCTCCCGCACCACGCATTGAGCGAACGCGAAGGGTAGCAAACTGACCGCGTAGCTTGCCACGGCTCACCGCGGCATGCGCACGCAGTCAAGAAAATACTGACCCGCCTCGTTGCGCGCCAGCCCGTGGATGTCGGTGCCAAACCCCGGGAACCGCGCATTCAAGTCGCGCGCGAACTGCAGATAACGAACGATGGTGGCATTGATGCGCTCGCCCGGAATCAGCAACGGAATGCCGGGCGGGTACGGCGTCAGCAGCACTGCGGTCACTCGACCTTCCAGCTCGTCGATCGGCACGCGATCGATAGCGCTATGCGCCATTTGCGCGTACGCGTCGGTTGGCCTCATCACGGGCTCCATTTCCGACAGGTACATCTCGGTGGTCAAGCGTGCGATGTCGCTTGCGCGGTAGATGTCGTGTACCGCATCGCAGAGCTGCCGCAGGCCCATTTTTTCGTACTGCGTAAACCCCTTCAGGAACTCCGGCATCACGCGCCACAGCGGCTGGTTCTTGTCGTAGTCATCCTTGAACTGCTGCAGCTCGGTGACCATTGTGTTCCAGCGACCTTTTGTAATGCCGATCGTGAACATGATGAAAAACGAATACAGCCCGGTCTTTTCAACAATGATCCCGTGCTCGGCGAGGTACTTGGTCACCACGGCTGCCGGAATACCGGGGTCGACGAACGACCCATCAAGATTGAGGCCCGGCGTGATCACGGTGGCCTTGATCGGATCGAGCATGTTGAAATTCGGCGCGACATCGCCAAAGCCATGCCAATCGTCGTGTGAACGCAGGATCCAATCCTCACGCGTACCGATGCCGTCTTCTGGAAGATGTTTCGGGCCCCACACCTTGAACCACCACGAATCGCCGTATTCGCGGTCGACCTTGCGCATCGCACGTCGAAAATCGAGCGCCTCGGTGATTGATTCCTCGACCAGCGCGGTGCCGCCAGGCGGCTCCATCATCGCCGCCGCCACATCGCACGAAGCGATGATTGCGTACTGCGGCGAGGTCGACGTGTGCATCAAGAACGCCTCGTTGAACATGTAGCGATCAAGCGTTTCCTTGTCGGAATTTCGAATCAGGATCTGCGATGCCTGCGAGAGTCCTGCCAGCATCTTGTGAGTCGATTGCGTCGAAAAAATCATCGATTCGCGGTTACGGCGGCGTGACGACTCGACGCCCGCCGCGGTCACGCCTCCAATCGCGTGCATGTCTCGGTAGAAATCATGAAATGCGGCGTGAGGAAGCCACGCCTCATCGAAATGCAGCGTATCGATCTTGCCGTCGAGCTCCTGATTGATCGTTTCTACGTTGTAGATGATGCCGTCATACGTGCTCTGGGTCAGCGTCAACACGCGCGGCTTATCGCGCCCGCTGCCGCCGCTGCCGTTTTTCAATAGCGGATGCCGCGCGATTTTTTTTGCAATCGATTCCCAGCGAAATTCCTGCAACGGGATCGGTCCAATGATTCCGTAGTGATTGCGAGTCGGCGTCAGGAATACCGGTATTGCACCGGTCATCGTGATCGCGTGCAGCACCGACTTGTGACAATTGCGATCGACCACGACAACGTCATTGGGCGCAACGACGTAGTGCCACACGATCTTGTTCGATGTCGACGTTCCGTTAGTGACGAAGAACAGGTGATCCGCCCCGAAGATGCGCGCGGCGTTGCGTTCGCTGGCCGCCACCGGCCCGGTATGGTCGAGCAGCTGGCCGAGCTCGTCGACCGAGTTGCAGACGTCGGCGCGCAGCATGTTCTCGCCAAAGAACTGGTGGAACATGCGGCCCACCGGACTCTTCAGGAACGCGACGCCACCCGAGTGCCCGGGGCAATGCCATGAATACGAGCCATCCTGCGCGTAGTGCGTCAGCGCGCGGAAAAACGGCGGCGCGAGCGCTTCCAGGTAGACGCGTGCCTCGCGAATGATGTAGCGCGCGACAAACTCCGGCGTGTCCTCGAACATGTGAATGAAGCCATGCAGTTCGCGCAGCAGGTCGTTTGGCATGTGATGCGTGGTGCGCGTCTCGCCGTACAGAAAAATGGGGATGTCCGCATTTCTTCTGCGAATCTCGCGCACAAACGCGGCCAGCTTGGCAATCGTTTCCTCGTTCGCATTGCCCTCGGCCAGTTCCTCGTCATCGACCGACAGCACAAATGCGGACGCGTGACTTTGCTGCTGCGCAAAGCTCGATACGTCGCTGAACGTCGTGACACCGAGGATTTCGACACCCTCCGCTTCTATAGCCTTTGCCAGCGCACGAATGCCGAGACCGCTGGCGTTCTCGGAACGAAAATCCTCATCGATGATGACGATAGGAAAGCGAAAGCGCATGGGATTGGGCACGAGGCAGCAGGAGGCGAAAGGAGCGCGATTATCCGCGTTCGCTACAGAAGGCAGCAAGCAGCGCGTTCAGGCACCCTGGGTGCTGTTACACCGTGTTACAGCGTCGATGGGGTTCCGGCGCTACGGTAGCGTCAACAACGCGAACCATTGGACGTTAGGGTTATCACACCACCGGAAACATCGGAGAATCATGCAACGCCTGCTCAAACTGATCGCCATTGTGTTCGTGGCCGCGTGCGCGACAGCATCGGCGCAAACGCAATCGAACGACAGCCCGCCACTGATTGCAGGACGCCTCGCGGCTGCCGAGGGTGACGTTCAGATCTGGCGTACCGAGGAAGACGGGGATGGCGAGTGGGATGTCGCGCAAGTCAACGACGTCGTCACCATCGGCACCGGGATCTACACCGGCAACAACGGCCGCACCGAATTCAGAGTAGGACCGAACACATTTCGTTTGTCAGCGAACAGCCGCGGCGGTTTTAGCCAGCTCGACTACACCGGAGCTGTATTCAGCCTGGAAAACGGGTCGGTCAACATTGCGCTGGCGCGCCCGGCACAAAATGAATTTTCATCAGTGACAGTCGATGGC
>JACCYC010000331.1 GCA_013696665.1 Burkholderiaceae bacterium
GTGCAAGAAGATTCAGGACCGTTTGCGCCGTGTCTGGATCGAGATTGCCCGTCGGTTCGTCGGCCAGGATGAGTGCAGGGCGGTGCACCAGCGCGCGCGCGACTGCAACGCGTTGCATTTCACCGCCAGAAAGTTCGCGCGGCATGCTGTCGGCCCGATCGCCAAGCCCCACTGCCGTCAGCAGCTCGCTGCTTCGGGCGTTGCGCAGTTCTCGCGCTACTGCAAGCAACACCAGCGGCAGCTCGACGTTCTGCTGAATCGTCAAATGGGGCAGGATATGAAACGATTGAAAGACAAAACCAAGTCGCGCCCTGCGCGTCAGCGTGCGCTGGTCATCCTCCATCGCGGCGAGATCGGAGCCGTCAACGACTACGCTTCCAGCATCGGGTCGCTCCAGACCTGCGATTAAATTCAGCAGTGTCGATTTGCCCGAGCCCGACTCACCGACGATCGCCACATACTCGCCGCCTGCGACATCAAGCGCCAGTTGGTCGAGCACCGTGCGGTTGCCGAAGCGCTTGACCAAACCTGCGATTGACAGCATGCCAATCATTCTACGGAGTGCAACGGTCGGGCTTGAACGAACAGCGCTCGTTACAATCGCTTCCCCATCGTGCCGCCAACCCACTTGAGCGCTCCCGCAGTCACCTATAACGATGTTGTTGCAGCGCAAGCACGCATTGCGGGGCACGTGGGTAACACGCCGTGCCTGCATTCGCAGACCTTGTCGCAGATCACCGGCGCCAAGGTATATCTCAAGTTTGAGAATCTGCAGTTCACCTCTTCGTTCAAGGAGCGCGGGGCGTTGAACAAGCTTTCGCTACTGCCGAAGCAACAGCGCGACAAAGGCGTCATCGCGGTTTCGGCAGGTAATCATGCACAAGGCGTCGCCTACCACGCGCAGCGGCTCGGCGTGCCCGCGGTGATTGTGATGCCTCGTTTCTCGCCGATGGTCAAGATCGAGCGCACACGCGGCTTCGGTGCGGAAGTCGTGCTTTCAGGCGATACGTTTGATGACGCCAAAAGCGAGGCGGCGCGGTTGGCGATTTCGCGGGCGCTGACGATGGTGCATCCGTATGACGATGTTGATGTGATCGCAGGGCAGGGCACTATCGCGCTTGAAGTGCTGCAGCAGCAGCCTGATATCGACTGTCTGTGCGTGGCGATTGGTGGCGGGGGCCTGATCTCGGGTATCGCTGTCGCTGCTCGCGCGCTGAAACCCTCAATTGATATTGTGGGTGTACAAACTGACCAGTTTCCGTCGATGTATGCAGCGTTCAAAGGCGTGGACATGCCGTCGGCGAACGCAACGCTAGCGGAAGGTATAGCGGTCAAGCATCCCGGCGACCTGACGGTGCAGATTGTCCGGAAGCTCGTCGATGACGTTGTGCTCGTCTCGGAAGGCGACATCGAACAGGCGATCGTGATGCTGCTCGAAATTGAGAAGACCGTTGTCGAAGGGGCTGGCGCAACGGGTTTAGCGGCGGTGCTCCGACATCGCGAGCGATTTGTGGGCCGGCGAGTTTGCGTGATCCTGTGCGGCGGAAACATCGATCCCATGGTGCTCGCTGACATCATCGAACGCGGCATGGTTCGTGCTGGTCGATTGGCTCGGATTCGCGTGCACACGCGCGATGTCCCGGGCGAACTGGCGCGTGCGGCCACGTTGATTGGGCAAGCGGGCGCCAACATTGAAGAGGTCGAGCATCAACGGGCGTTTACGACGTTGCCTGTGCAGAACGCCGAACTCGAGTTCGTTCTGCAGACGCGCGGCCCGGATCACATCGAAGAAGTGCTGCGCGTGCTGCACGCCGCAGGTCTTTACGCAACGACACATCCGTATTAGCGCTTTGTAGCGAGGTTAAAATCGACGATGGTTCCAGACGAAATTCTTGCTCCGCCGCGCACTCGCCCGCTATTTATAAACCTGCTCGGCGAGACGATCGATCCCCGCGTGGAGCTAACCGCCGCGCTGCTGGAACCGGCGGCTTTCATACCGCCTAAATATTTTTATGACGCGGTCGGGTCACGTCTGTTCGAAACGATCTGCGAGCTGCCGGAATATCCACTGATGCGCACCGAACGATCGATCGTCGATGCGCACGTGCACGAAATCGCGGCGCGCATCGGGCCGGGCAGTGTGTTGATCGATCTCGGCGCCGGCAACTGCGAAAAGGCGGAGCGCCTGTTTGGATGGCTGGCCCCGACGCAATATGTGGCAATTGACATCGCAGCGGATTTTCTGCGGGAGCGCCTCGAGATTCTTGCCACCCGCAATCCACAGCATCAGATGCTTGGGATTGCGCAGGATTTCACGCGGACCATCCAGCTGCCGCCTCAGGTCGAGCGCGGCGCGCGTGCATTTTTCTTTCCCGGTTCGTCGATTGGAAACTTCACGCCTGACCAGGCGCTCGCGTTCTTGCAACGTGTGCGAGCGGCCGGCGGACCCGACAGCCACCTGCTGCTGGGTGTGGATCTGGTAAAGGAAAAGTCGCTGCTGGATCTTGCCTACGACGATCCGCTCGGGGTTACTGCTGCTTTCAATCTAAATGTGCTGCGCAACGTGAACGGCGTGCTTGACAGCAATTTCGACGTCGGCGATTGGCGCCACGTTGCGTTTTTTAATCCCGAATGCTCCCGCATTGAAATGCATCTGGAAGCACGCCGCGATCTTGCGGTTCGATGGTCTTCCAACAACCGTCAGTTCTGCGCAGGGGATCGCATTCACACCGAGAATTCGTACAAGTACACGCCCGCAACGTTGCGGGAGCTCTTCAGGCAAGCGGGTTATTCGGCGGTAACGGTGTACAGCGACGCCGCCAGCGCTTTTGCGGTCGCGCTGGGCGAGGCGTAGGCGTCAG
>JACCYC010000353.1 GCA_013696665.1 Burkholderiaceae bacterium
AGCGTGCAGAACATACGGATCGATGGAAATTCGGCATGTAATCGCTCGGCGACTCGCTTGATCAAAAAATTTCCGAGCGACACACCGCGCAGTCCAGGCTGGCAATTACTGATCGAATAAAACGCGGCAACCTTGAAGCGCTTCGGTGCAGCGGGCTGCGCGGACTTGTCGATCAGCGGCGCAATTGCCGCAGGCATCTCGGTTAGCAACGCGATTTCGACGAAGATCAACGGTTCGGCGGGCAACTGCGGATGGAAGAACGCAAAGCAGCGACGGTCCGGCTGCAATCGGCGGCGCAAATCATCCCAGCCATCAATGGCGTGCACCGCCTCGTGTTCGATGATCTGCTCGAGCAACTGCGCCGGAGAGTTCCAGTCGACCTGCTGCATTTCGAGAAATCCGGGGTTGAACCACGACGACAGCAGATGGCAAAAATCAGCTTCGACCGCGACCAGTTGCGGATGCTGCGGCAGCATGCGCAACAATTGCCTGCGCATCTGCACGATCATCGCAGTACCGCCCGGTGCGCGATTCAGGCGCCGCAGCAGTTCCTGGCGCGGCGGCTCGGCGACGGCCGTCAGCGTCAGAAGCGTTTGCACAGTCGGATCGGCCGCGTAACGTTGTGCGGCCGCCAGCACTTCAGCGGGAACCGGACCGAAATCCAGATCAAGATGCTCAAAGAAGCGTAGCTGCGCCGGCTCGGACAGTTGTTGATACTGGCGCAGCGCAGTGGCTGCGTGGGCGGCACTGTTGCCCTCACCACGCGCTGACAACAGCCGCCTGCACGTACGCAGGAATTCTTCGACCTCGCGCTCGAACCGTGCCTTCGGAGCTGCGGCGGTCGACATTTCAGGCCTTCGCGTGATCACGCCGCAGCAACACGAAGCACACGACGCCGATCAGGATCATCGGCACCGACAACCATTGTCCGGCAGACAGCCCGAGCGGCATGTAACCGTATAACGCCTCAGGCTCTCGAAAGATTTCCCCGACAATGCGCAGCAGGCCGTAAAAGATCAAAAACAAGCTGGCGACGGTTCCAGGCGCCCTGGGCTTGCGTGAATAAATCCACAGGATCACGAACAGCAAAATTCCTTCAAGTAAAAATTGATAAATCTGCGAAGGATGGCGCGCCAAACTATCGCCCGCCTGTGGAAATATCACCGCCCACGGTAGTGAAGGATCAGCTACGCGACCCCACAGTTCGCCGTTAATAAAATTTCCGATGCGGCCGGCAGCGAGCCCGAGCGGCACCAGCGGCACCAGAAAATCCGCAACGCGCAGAAACGACTTGCTGCGCATCCTTGCGAACACCGCCATTGCCACAATGACACCGATGATTCCGCCATGCGACGCCATGCCGCCCTTCCACACCGCAAAGATCTCGAGTGGATGGGCGAGGTAGTAGGACAGCGGCCCGTAGAAAATCACGTGCCCCAGGCGGCCGCCAACGATCACGGCGATCATTCCGTAGAACAGCAGATCATCGACATCCTGCGAGCTCATCCCGCGCCAGGCCTCGCGTGCGCGGAGCTTGCCGAGTGCAAGAAAAAGCAGGAAGCCGATCAGGTACATCAACCCGTACCAGCGGATCGCGACGGGGCCGATTGACAGTGCGATCGGATCCAGATTGTGTATGTAGGGCACGTGGGTTCTGCGAAATTGCCGTGCCCTATTATTGCTTGATTCAATTACGGCGCGTCCAACCTTCATGGCGAACAACGAACGATCGAAGCATGTGACGCAAGGCGTCGCGCGCTCTGCAAACCGCGCGATGTATTACGCGATGGGCTACAAGGACGAGGATTTCGACAAACCGATGATCGGCGTCGCAAACGGGCACTCGACCATTACCCCGTGCAACGCCGGCCTGCAGAAGCTAGCCGATGCCGCCATTAGCGAAATCAAGCGATGCGATGCCAACGCTCAGGTGTTCGGCACGCCGACCGTATCCGATGCAATCAGCATGGGCACCGAAGGCATGAAGTATTCGCTGGTGTCACGCGAAGTGATCGCAGATTCGATCGAGACGTGTGTGCTCGGACAGTGGATGGACGGGGTCATCGTGATCGGCGGCTGCGACAAGAACATGCCCGGCGGGGCGATGGCTATTGCACGCTGCAACGTACCGGCGATTTACGTCTACGGCGGCACGGTCAAGCCCGGTCGCTACAACGGAAAGGACCTGACCATTGTGTCGTCGTTCGAGGCGGTGGGCGAGTTCAGCGCCGGCCGATTGAGCGAGAAAGATTTCAAGGAGATCGAGCGCCGGTGCGTGCCAGGTTCAGGTTCGTGCGGCGGGATGTTTACTGCCAACACGATGAGCTCAGCATTCGAAGCGCTGGGTATCAGCCTGCTGTATTCGTCGACGATGGCAAATCCCGACGACGAAAAAACCACGAGCACCGCGGAAAGTGCGCGTGTGCTTGTAGAAGCCGTCAAAAAGCAACTGTTGCCGCGCCAGATCATCACACGCGAGTCCATCGAAAACGCTGTCGCGTTGATCATGGCGGTCGGTGGCTCGACCAATGCGGTGCTGCATTTCCTGGCGATCGCCCATTCAGCCAATGTTGAGTGGACGCTGGACGACTTCGAACGGGTGCGCAAGC
>JACCYC010000016.1 GCA_013696665.1 Burkholderiaceae bacterium
CGGCATCGTATTGCGCAGATTGAAGAGCCACGGCAACCGGGCGCCCCAGTGCGCATAGCGCGGCAGGTACGAGATCAACCGATCTTTTATCGAAATGCCGTGCTGCTGGTGATAATGATGAAGAAACTCGATTTTCATCTTCGCCATGTCGACGCCGGTCGGGCACTCACGGCGGCAGCCTTTGCAGCTGACGCACAGATCGAGTGCGTCACGCACTGCAGTCGATGCGAGACCACCCTCGAACTGCCCTGCTAACGCAAGTCGCAGGGTGTTGGCGCGCCCGCGCGTCAGATGTTCTTCGTCGCGCGTCACGCGAAAGCTCGGGCACATCGTGCCGGCGTCGAACTTGCGACAGTGGCCGTTGTTGTTGCACATCTCCACTGCCTTGCCGAATCCCTGCGCGGGGTCGCCACCGGTTCCCGGCGGTGTCAGCGTGTCGCTCATTGAGTCACCGCGAGGATCGCTCTGCACGTCCCACGCCGACCAGTCGAGCGCAGTTTGCAGAGACTGTGTGTGATACCCCGGCGGATAGCGAAACAGGCTGGCGTCGTCCATCTTGCTCGGCTTGACGATCTTGCCGGGGTTCATCAAGCCATCGGGATCGAACAGCGATTTAATCTCTTCGAACGCGTGCGTCAGGCGGGGTCCGAATTGCCACGCGACCCACTCGCTGCGCACCAACCCGTCGCCATGCTCGCCGGAGAAAGCGCCTTTGTATTCACGCACCATCAGCGCGGCTTCTTCGGCAATCGCGCGCATTTTTTTGGCACCCGAATTTTCACCAGACTGCCGCATGTCGAGGATCGGCCGCACGTGCAGCGTGCCGACCGACGCGTGCGCGTACCACGTGCCGCGCGTGCCGTGCTTGGCGAACACGTCGGTCAGCCGAGCGACGTAATCGGCCAGATGCTCGAGCGGCACTGCGCAGTCTTCGATGAACGACACCGGCTTGCCGTCACCGCGCATGCTCATCATGATGTTGAGGCCCGCCTTGCGCACTTCCCACAAGGCTTTTTGCGAGACTGCGTCCGTCATTTGCACGACTTGATCTGGCAAGCCGAGATCGGCGATCAGAGCCACCAGATCGTCGAGCTGCTGCCGTGAATTCGAATCACTGAATTCGACCAGCAGGATTGCTTCGGGCTTGCCAATCAACGCGGCTTCGATCACCGGCTGGAATGCAGGATTGCCGCGCGCGAGCTCGATCATCGTGCGATCAACCAGCTCAACGGCGGACGGCCTAAGCGTGACGATGTGCTGCGCGCACTGCATTGCCCGATACAGTGTCGGAAAATTCACGACGCCCAACGTGCGCTGTGTGGGCAGCGGCGCAAGCTGCAGCGTCAATGCGCTGGTCCATGCGAGCGTGCCTTCGCTACCGACCAGAAGATGCGCGATGTTGACGCTGCCGTCGGCCGTATACGGCCGTTCACTCTGCGGCAGAAAGACGTCGATGTTGTAGCCGCCGACGCGTCGCATGACCTTGGGCACGCGTCGCTCGATCTCGTCCCACTCGCGCACCGCGATGCTGCGCAGCCCTTCGAGAAGCTTGTTGATGCGCGCCGAGCCATCGGTCATTTCGGGTTCGGGCCCGAACCACGCTTCGGTGCCGTCGGCCAGCACCGCATCGATCGCGAGCACGTTGTGCACCATGTTGCCGTACGCAATCGAACGCGAGCCGCACGAGTTGTTGCCCGCCATTCCGCCGAGCGTGCATTGCGCCGACGTGCTGACGTCGACCGGGAACCACAGCCCATGCGGTCGCAGCCAGGCATTCAATGCATCGAGCACGATTCCAGGCTCGACCGTGACCGTCTGCGCATCCTTGTCGAACGAGACCACGTTCTTCAAGTGCCTGCTGTGATCGATGACGAGCGCGGCGCCGACCGTCTGCCCGCATTGCGAGCTCCCGGCGCCGCGCGGCAGCATCGGTACGCGGAGCTCGCGACAGATGTCGATCGCAGCGCGTACGTCTTCCTGTGTCTTCGGAATCATCACGCCGACGGGTTCGACCTGATAGATCGAAGCGTCGGTCGAGTATCGACCGCGTGATGCGCGATCGAATAGCACTTCGCCTTGGACCGCGCTGCGCAGCCTGGTTGCGAGCTCAGAGTCTGCTCGCGGCGGATGGAACACCAGCGGTTGCGCAAGATCATTCATGCGCGTCCAATATAGCCGCGCTTGCGGCCAACCGTCGCGATTCGCTACGATGGTCTGCTATTCGAAAGGCTTCCGATGCTCGAACTCGACAGTCACCCCTCCGGCCGCCACTTTCTGCAGATCCCGGGAC
>JACCYC010000020.1 GCA_013696665.1 Burkholderiaceae bacterium
GTCTCGCCCTTGCCGATCGCCCCACCGCGACCCGGCATCTGCGCAAAACGGAATTCCTCGGGCCGAATTCCGGCCGCCTTCGAAACCCGCTCTCCGACGGCGTCAAGCCGCCAGAGCTGCGCCTGTACTTCACCAAGCTTGCGCGCCAGAGCCGCAACGTTGTCACGCGCGCGCTGGTCGTTGCGCTCCGTTTCGTCCCGCGAGACGAACGAAACAACATCGGAAATGTAAGGAATCTGGAAAACGGTGGCGGCGCGCACCGTTAGAAACGAAAACGTTCCGGACAGCAGAAGAATCGCCAGACTGACTGACGCCAACGCGGCAAAGGCGTGACGCCGGGTGATGCTTAATGTAACGGCTCGGGCCAGCCGTTTATCAACCACTATGATCTGCATCTACGCTCTCCACTGGTACTGCTCGCAGCCCCACCCATGTTGCCTGCCCCGCGCCTGATCGCTGCCGCGTTGCGTGACTCCCCGGAAGCTGCTTCGTTGCTAGCGCGCTGGGAAGCTACCCAGCGTGCGGCCCATACCATTGCCCAAGAATGCCGTGCAATTGCGGGCTTCGATCCCTTGATACCCGGCGCGTGTGAGTTGCGCGGCGAAACTTTGTGGCTGAACCTTCCTTCGCCCTCACACTCGGCCAAACTGCGCCAAGCAACGCCGCGGTTGTTATCAAATCTTGCGGCTGATGGAGTCAGAGTCTACGAGATCAAGACGCGAGTACAACCCGCCGTCACGACTTACCCTGGAGACGGGACGGTCACGCTCTCGCGCGACTCAAGTCCCGGAATTGACTGGCCGCCCAACGGCGAGCGGGCGGTTGCCGCGGTGGCCGCACTGGCCGGTGCGATTGCAGAATCACCTCTGAAACAGGCGGCGCAGAAGCTTGCTGCGACGCTGAGCAGGCGGCACAAAGACGCCGCTGGCGCGGCGGCAGACTGAAGCCCTAGGCGGTCTCCGCCTGGAACCGAAACGCGGCGGGCGCCCGTTCATCGTCGTCGAAGGTCACCAGTTCAAACGCACCCGCCTCGGCCACCAGCGCGCGCAACAGCTTGTTGTTAATGGCGTGCCCCGACTTGTGGGCGCTGTAGGAGCCGATCAGCGGGTAGCCAAGTACCGCCAGATCGCCGATCGCGTCGAGCATCTTGTGTTTGGCGATCTCGTCTCCTGCGCGCAACCCGTCAGAATTGAGAACCCGGTATTCATCCATCACGATGGCGTTCTCGAAGCTGCCTCCGATCGCCAGGCCCGCCTTGCGAAGCGTTTCAACGTCGTTCACAAAGCCAAACGTGCGCGCGCGGGATACCTGCTTGATGTAGGAGTCGTGCGCGAAATCGACTTCCACCATCTGCTCGGTCGCATCGATCGCGGGATGGTTGAACGCAATCGAGAATTTGAGCTTGAAGCCAAAATAGGGTTCGAGCCGGGCCCACGCGTCGCCATCGCGAAATTCCACCGGTTTTGTGATCCTGGCGAATCGCTTTGGCGCGTTGAGCTCGCTGATTCCAGCCGCCTGGATCAAGAATACGAAGCTCGCAGCACTACCGTCCATGATCGGAATCTCGGGAGCATCGACGTCGACATAGCAGTTGTCGATGCCGAGCCCCGCTAGTGCGCTCATCAGATGCTCGATCGTCGCAACGCGCACGGCACCGTGCCCGATGGTGGTCGCCATGCGCGTGTCGACCACCGCTTCCGGCGTGAGCCGAATGTCGACCGGCGGGTCGACATCGGTCCGCCGAAACACAACACCGGTATCGGCCGCTGCAGGACGCAGTGCCAATTTGACCTTGGTCCCGCTGTGCAGACCGATGCCGACCGTGCGGGCAATCTGTTTGAGCGTGCGCTGCTTCAGCATGCCGGAAGTTTACTTCGAGCCGATCAGTCCGAATGCTTTGATCAGTCCGCCTGCTTTCTCAAAAACGCCGGAATGTCGTAGCGGTCGGACCCGCTGTCCTCCATTGCAGAGACCTTGGTCTGCGCCGACTCGCGGGTACGCCAGATAGCCGGCTTTTCAAAATCGCTGTAGTCCGACGACGTTGCAGACGGCGCTGACGTGCTGCCAATGGGCACGCTCATCGGCGCGTCATGGGTTCCGGTTCGAACCACGACGAACGGCGTTGACTGCTTTTTCGAAGCCGCGCGGCCAAGGCCGGTTGCAACCACCGTCACCCGTAATCCGTCACCGACCGATTCATCGCACACCGTGCCAAAAATCACAGTCGCATCGTCGGCGGCAAAAGCGCGAATCGTGTTCATCACTTCGCGTGTCTCCTTCATCTTCAGCGATGACGATGCGGTGATATTGACCAGCACGCCGCGCGCGCCGGATAAATCGACGCCTTCGAGCAGCGGACTTGCAACGGCCTGCTCGGCGGCGATTCGCGCCCGATCAAGACCGGAAGCGAGCGCGGTGCCCATCATGGCTTTGCCCTGCTCGCTCATCACCGTCTTCACGTCTTCGAAGTCGACGTTCACAAGACCCGGCACGTTGATGATCTCGGCGATGCCGGCGCACGCGTTATGCAGCACATCGTCGGCAGCTCGGAAGCACTCGGCCATCTCGGCGTCCTCGCCCATCACCTCTTCGAGCTTGTTGTTCAGGATCACGATCAGCGAGTGCACCGTGTCCTCCAGCTCGGTGACGCCGGCCTCCGCGAGCTTCATCCGCTTGGGTCCCTCGAACTCGAACGGCTTCGATACGACCGCAACCGTTAGGATGCCAAGGTCCTTGGCGATCTGCGCAACCACGGGCGCGGCACCGGTGCCGGTGCCGCCCCCCATGCCCGCGGTGATGAACACCATGTGCGCGCCGCGCAGCGCATCGGCGATGCGATCGCGCGCCTCCTCGGCTGCGGCGCGGCCCGCTTCCGGCCGACTGCCAGCACCGAGGCCGGTCCTGCCCAGCTGCAAAATATTCTTTGCCGTCGATCGCACCAGCGCCTGATGATCGGTATTGGCGCAGATGAATTCGACACCCTGCACGTTGCGCGCAATCATGTGCTGGACCGCATTGCCTCCGGCGCCGCCGACACCCACCACCTTGATGATCGTGCCGCGCGTTTCAGTCTCGAGAATTTCAAAACTCATGTTGCCTCCTGCCTTAGTTGAGTACTGCAAATCGAAACGCACAGAGCCAAAAGCGCAGTACTAACGCGCTTGGCATTGGGCGCTCCGCCCGTCAAAGGCGCAGCCAGAAAGATGGCTTCGCCCATCAAAAGTTTCCGATCACCCATTCCTTCATCCGTTTCACCGTTTGCTTGAACGAACCGGTCTGCTGCGCAATCTTGCGGCCGCGCAAGCGCTGCGAATGCGCCTCGACCAGCAGGCCCATCGCGGTTGCGAAGCGAGGATTGCGCACGACGTCAGACAGCGAACCGGTGTAATTCGGCCAACCAATACGCGCCGGCTTCAGAAAGACGTCTTCAGCGAGCTCGGTCATGCCAGGCAGCAGGCTGGTGCCGCCAGTCAGCACGATTCCCGACGACAGCAGCTCTTCGTAGCCGGACTCGCGCACCACGCGCTGCGTTAGCGTGAACAACTCCTCGACCCTCGGTTCGATCACCGCAGCAAGCGACTGACGCGACAGCAGCCGTGGTCCGCGGTCGCCAAGGCCGGGGATCTCGATCTTCTCGTTGGGATCGGCCAGCACCTCCTTGGCAACACCCCACCGCAGCTTGATGTCTTCCGCATCGGGAATCGGGGTGCGCAGCGCCATCGCGATATCGTTGGTGATTTGGTCACCGGCGATCGGGATGATTGCGGTATGGCGAATCGCGCCGCCGGTAAAGATTGCGATGTCGGTGGTGCCGCCGCCGATGTCGACCAGCGCGACGCCGAGTTCCTTTTCATCCGACGTCAGCGCAGACAGCGACGAGGCCAGCGGCTGCAGGATCAAGTCCTGTACTTCGAGGCCGCAACGGCGCACACACTTGATGATGTTCTGCGCCGCGCTGACCGCGCCCGTGACGATATGCACGCGCACTTCAAGCCGCACCCCGCTCATGCCGATCGGCTCGCGAATATCTTCCTGTCCGTCGACGATGAATTCCTGCGTCAGAACATGCAGCACCTGCTGATCGGTCGGGATGTTGACGGCCTTCGCGGTTTCGATCACCCGCGAAACATCCGGTGCGGCCACTTCGCGATCCTTGATCGCCACCATCCCGCTCGAATTGAAGCTCTTGATATGGCTGCCGGCGATGCCCGTGAACACGTCGCGGATCTGGCACGCGGCCATCAGCTCCGCTTCCTCGAGCGCGCGGCGGATCGACTGCACGGTAGCTTCGATGTTGACCACAACGCCTTTGCGCAATCCCTGCGACTCGGCCTGTCCCAGTCCGATCACCTGAAAACGCCCATCGGCAAGAATTTCGGCCACCGCGACCACGACCTTGGACGTTCCGATGTCGAGCCCGACAATGAGGTCCTTGTTTTCATTTCTCATGGCCGAAAGGATCCGTCACGCTTGGTCGAGCCTTTTGTTGTGCTGGTTCGGGTTGGGTGCGATGCCGCCAGACCGTTCGCATAACGCGCGTCGATGCGTGCGGGCACACTGCCCAGATGCGCGACGATCAGTGGATACGCAGTCACCAGTTGCCCAACGCGCTGCGCCAGCGTTGCCTTTCCGTCGACACCCGCAGCGTTATCACGTCCAAGTTCGATCCTCGTTGCGGAATGGCCCGCGCCGTCTTGCAACTCTGTCGACATGCGCAGTGACCAGGCATTGCGGTCGGAAATATCGATGGCCTCAATGCGCAGCGGTAACGCTGCGAACTGAGCCGATAGTTCGTAAAATCGGCGTGCGGCATCCCTTGCGACGGCAGGCGGTCCACTGAATTCGGGCAATGCTCCGTACTCCTCTGCTTCGTCTGGATTGGCGACGAAGAGCTCGCCCCGATCGGACAGCAAGCGACCGTCTTCCCAGACGCCGAGCGCGCGGTGTTCGGTCACCGTGACGAGCAGACGGTCGGGCCAGACGCGGCGCACCGATGCGCTCGCCACCCACGGGACCGTCTCGAACAGGCGACGGGCATCTTCCAGATTGGTGGTGAAATAATTTCCACGCAACCGCCCGGCCATTACGGAACGCACCGAAGCGACCGTCACGTGCCGCACGTCACCTTGCACGTCGATCCGCTGCAGGCGAAATTTCGGTTGCCCCGCGAGATGGACTAACGCGGCGCTCGCGATCGCGAGGAGCGCCAACGCCACGCAAATCGCCGCCAACAGATTCATCGTGCGCGCGGTCATGGGGCTTTCTGGTCCAGCGTGGCAAGCGCAAGAGTGCGCAACACGAGGTCTTCGTAGCTGATACCGACTGCGCGCGCCGCAATCGGCACCAGAGAATGTCCAGTCATGCCGGGCGATGTGTTGAGCTCCAGCAAGTACGGCTCTTCCTGCTTCGATAGCATGACGTCGATTCGACCCCAACCCCGCGCGCCGAGCGCGTTATATGCGCGCAACGAAAGCTGCTGGATCGTTTCGCCCAGTGCATCTTCGATCGGCGCCGGGCAAACGTATTTGGTTTCGTTGCCGAAATACTTGTTGTGATAGTCATAGTTCGCGCCGGGTGCGCGGATTTCGACCAATGGCAGTGCTGCAGCCTGCTTGCCTTCACCGAGGATGGCGCATGTGAGCTCGCGGCCTTCGATGAATTCCTCGGCAAGCACTGCGTCGTCGTATTTGCGCGCCAGCTCGAACGCTTCGGCCATGCCTGAATAGCCGAGCACGCGCGTGATGCCGATCGTAGAGCCTTCGTGCGGCGGCTTGACGATCAGTGGCAATCGCAGATCATCAGCCACTTCGTTCAAATGCGCGCGCTCGGCCGATTCGATCAGCCGATAGCGCGGCGTTGGCAGCTTGTGTGTCTCCCAAATGCGCTTGGTAAACACCTTGTCGATCGCGATGGCCGAGGCCTGCACGCCGCTGCCGGTATAGGGA
>JACCYC010000120.1 GCA_013696665.1 Burkholderiaceae bacterium
AAAATGCTGGCTACCGGCGAGCCCTTTAGCGCGCACGCGCGGGGCAGTGCGAATATCGTCGCGCCGCTGCGTGGCGATCCCGATCTGATCCGCGCCGCGTGTTTATTCGGCGTGCACGACGTCCTGCGTGAGCCCGACGAGTGGCTGCGAGCTCGTTTCGGCTCCGCGGTCGCACAGCTGGTAGGCGATCTGCGTCAGCTGATGAAGCTTTCCGAGATGACGCGCACGCCGGTCGATTTACGGAGCAAAAGGCAAGGCTCGGACGATCAGGCCGAACGTTTGCGCCGCATGGTGCTCGCCATGTCGAACGACTTGCGCGTCGTGTTGCTGCGCCTCGCATCGCGTCTGCAAACGTTGAGGTATTACGCGGCGAGCAAGCAACCGGGGGCGCAGCCGATCGCTCAGGAAACCATGAGGCTCTATGCACCGCTGGCCAACCGGCTTGGCATATGGCATATCAAATGGGAACTCGAAGATCTGTCCTTCCGGTTCCTCGAGCCGGAAACCTACAAGGACATCGCGCGACTGCTCGATGAAAAGCGTACCGAACGGCAGGGTTTCATCGATCAAGCAATTGAGCGCGTGACTTCAATGCTCAACGAAGAGTCGATAGCGGGTGAGGTGGTCGGGCGGCCGAAACACATCTACAGCATCGTCAACAAAATGCGCACGAAGCAACTGGCGTTCGAACAGTTGCGCGATGTTCGCGGCCTGCGTGTGATTGTCGAAGACGTTGCTCATTGCTATCAGGTGCTGTCGTTGATCCATCAGGAATGGAAAGCGGCCGCCAGCGACTATGACGATTACATCGCGCGTCCGAAGGCGAACGGTTATCAGTCGTTGCATACGGTCGTAACCGATACCCGCGGCCGTTCTCTCGAAATTCAGATCCGCACACGGCAGATGCACGAGTCAGCCGAGTTGGGTCTGGCAGCGCACTGGCGTTACAAGGAAGGGGCAACGCGGGTAACCACCAAATTGAGTGACGCCGCCGCTGAGGATGCCAAGCGCGTTGCCTGGTTGCGCCAGTTACTCGCCTGGCGCGAAGAGGTTGATCCGCTTGCTGACAGTGGTGTCGCAACTTCACCCAACGGCGAGCGAATCTATGTGCTGACCCCGCAAGCCCGTGTCGTCGAGCTGCCGGCGGGTGGAACGCCCGTGGACTTTGCATTCCATATCCATTCGCAGATCGGCTATCGATGCCGCGGCGCCCGCGTTGACGGCGCCATCGTTCCGTTAAACACTCCACTCAAGACGGGGCAGACGGTAGAGATTATTTCGGCAAAGTCCGGGGGCCCCAGCCGCGACTGGTTGAACAGCGAGCTGGGCTATCTAAAGAGCGCTCGATCGCGCGCCAAAGTGCGCCAGTGGTTCAACGCGCTTGAGCTCGAGCAGTCGATTGCCGCAGGCCGGGAACTGATCGAAAAGGAATTACAGAGGCTGGGTAAAACGGCATTGAAGCTCGACGATCTGGCGAAGCGACTCGGTTTTGCAAGCGTCGAGCAGTTGTCGGCCGCCGCGACCAAGGAAGAATTCAGCTTTCGCTCGATCGAACAGGCGCTGACTCCCGCCACACCGATTGTCGACCCCACGCCTGACCAGCTGGTCGGCAGACCACAATCGGCGCCGGCAGGGAAAGGTCAGGTCCTCGTGGTAGGGGTCGACTCGCTGCTTACGCAGCTCGCCAGATGCTGTCGGCCCGCGCCGCATGACGAGATTCTCGGCTATGTGACGCGTGGTAAAGGGGTGTCGATCCACCGCGGAAGCTGCTCGAATTTGAGATCCCTGTCGCGCCGGGAACCCGAGCGCGTTGTGGACGTGACATGGGGTCAGCACGCCGATGCGGTGTACCCAGTCGAAGTGCTGGTGATGGCGCAGGATCGGCCTGGACTACTGCGGGACGTCTCGGAAGTTTTCGCGCGCGAGAAGATGAACGTAATCGGGGTCAACTCCAGCAGCGCAAAGGGAGAAGCGCGCATGTTGTTCACGGTCGAGATTCACGGCGCATCTGACGTAGGCCGGGTGCTGGCGGCGGTACGGGACGTCAAAGACGTGTTCAATGCGCGACGGCGTTAGCGGCTGGTTTCTATTGCGATTCAGATTCGCACGCGATGACGATATACTGCAATCTTTCAGGCGCGTAGCTCAGCTGGTTAGAGCACCACCTTGACATGGTGGGGGTCGTTGGTTCGAGTCCAATCGCGCCTACCAACCTCACAATCGAAAGCGCGAAGTGACGTTACGAACTAGGTTCACCGGCTCTTGATAACGGGACGAGTTCGCCTTGCGGAAAAAAGTGCGGCTCGCCGCACTTTTTTTGACAGGAACAACGCGATGATCTCAATTCGATTGCCCGACGGCTCAAGCCGGAGTTATGACCAGGCGGTGACGCCCGCGCAGATCGCTGCATCGATCGGCCCCGGCCTCGCCAAGGCTGCGCTGGCCGCCAAGGTCGATGGCAAGCTGGTCGATACCTCTTATCTGATTGATCGCGATGCGAGCGTCGCAATCGTCACGGGGCGCGATGCCGACGGCCTCGAAGTTATCCGGCATTCCACCGCGCACCTGCTCGCCTACGCAGTCAAGCAGCTGTTTCCCGAGGCGCAGGTCACGATCGGCCCCGTGATAGAGAATGGGTTCTATTACGACTTTGCGTACAAGCGGCCGTTTACGCCGGAGGACCTGCAGGCGATCGAACGCAAGATGACCGAACTCGCCGTACTTGATGAGCCGGTCGCGCGCGAACTCTGGAAGCGCGACGACGCCGTCAAATTCTTCGAGTCGATCGGCGAGAAGTACAAAGCCGAGATCATTGCATCGATTCCCGCCAATGAAGACATTTCGCTGTACCGCGAAGGAAGCTTCATCGATCTCTGCCGCGGCCCCCACGTGCCTTCTTCGGGAAAGTTGAAGGTGTTCAAGCTGACCAAGGTTGCCGGGGCGTATTGGCGGGGCGATCAGGCCAACGAGCAGTTGCAGCGGATCTACGGCACGGCATGGGGCACGCGCGAAGACCAGGACGCGTACCTGAAAATGCTGGAGGAAGCCGACAAGCGCGATCACCGCAAGCTTGGCAAGGAACTCGACCTGTTTCACTTTCAGGAAGAAGCGCCCGGTCTGGTCTTCTGGCATCCGAAGGGTTGGGCGATCTGGCAGGCCGTCGAGCAATACATGCGTGGGGTCTATCGCGATAACGGCTACCACGAAGTGCGGGCACCGCAGATTCTTGACCGCTCGCTGTGGGAAAGGTCAGGTCATTGGGAGAAATATCGCGAGAACATGTTCACAACGGAGTCCGAGAATCGGTACTACGCGCTGAAGCCGATGAATTGCCCGGGGCACGTACAGATCTACAACGCGAATCTGCACAGTTACCGTGAACTGCCGCTGCGCTACGGCGAGTTTGGCTTCTGTCATCGAAACGAGACGTCTGGCTCATTGCACGGCTTGATGCGCGTGCGCGGGTTCGTGCAGGACGACGGCCATATTTTCTGCACCGAGGATCAGATCCTCGGCGAGTGCGTTACCTACACGACGCTGTTGCAGAAGGTCTACAGAGATTTCGGCTTTGAACAATTGCTTTACAAAGTGGCAACGAGGCCCGAACAGCGTATCGGCTCGGATGAAATCTGGGACAAGTCCGAGCGTTCGCTAATGGAGTCGCTGCGGCGTTCGGGTGTGGAGTTCGAAACTCTGCCGGGTGAGGGCGCGTTTTACGGCCCGAAGATCGAATATCACCTGAAAGACTCGTTGGGTCGACCGTGGCAGTGCGGCACGATGCAGGTCGATTTCTCGATGCCGGAGCGGCTTGGCGCCGAATACGTCGCCGAGGACAACTCGCGCAAGACACCCGTGATGCTGCATCGGGCGATCGTCGGGTCGCTCGAGCGCTTTATCGGCATGTTGATCGAAAATTACGCGGGGGCGATGCCGCCGTGGCTTGCGCCAACACAGGTCGTTGTCGCTTGTATTTCGGAGCACCAGGCAGCATATGCGGAAGAAGTTGCGCAAACGCTGCAAAAACAAGGCTTTAGGGCGGAATCTGATTTGCGCAACGAGAAGATCAACTATAAGATCCGCCAGCTCAGCCTCCAGAAAATCCCCTACATTCTCGTCGTCGGCGACAAAGAGAAGCAAGTGAACACGGTGGCCGTACGTGCCCGCGGTGGCGCGGACCTGGGTGTGATGCCTTTGTCCGAATTTGCCGAACGTCTGAAGCTCGCGATTGAGCAGCGTCAGAACGTCGCAAGCGCTTAGCGTGCCGTGCGGCTTTGATATTTAATTTTTAGGAGAGGTAAATATCGCTCAAGAACGTTCGCACCGGATTAACGGTGAAATAAGCGCCCCCGAATTACGCCTTACAGGGATTGAGGGCGAGGCGCTCGGAGTCGTCAAGCTGGCCGATGCAATTCGCATGGCCGAAGAAGCGCAGGTCGACTTGGTGGAAATCGCGCCAACCGCAGTTCCGCCGGTGTGCCGCTTGATGGATTACGGCAAGTTCAAGTATCAAGAGCAAAAGAAGTCGCACGAAGCGAAGCAGAAGCAGAAGCAGATTCAGATCAAGGAAGTCAAATTCCGTCCGCAAACGGACGAGAATGACTACCAGACGAAAATGCGAAACTTGATCCGCTTCCTCGAAGAGGGCGACAAGGCAAAGATCACTCTGCGGTTTCGTGGCAGAGAAATGGCGCACCAGGAGTTTGGCGTGAAGCTTCTGGAGCGTGTGCGAGACGAGTTGGGGGCTACGGCGGTCGTTGAATCGATGCCGAGGTTGGAAGGTCGGCAAATGGTTATGGTGCTTGCACCCAAGAAGAAGAAGTAAGTTGCCGGCGATGAGTTCGCCGGCTTATCTAGATAAACATAAGTGAAAGTGGGCTTCAAGTCTCCTCTCGGAGCGCCTGCAATCATCTAAAAACGAAAGGACGGCCATGCCGAAGATGAAGACGAAAAAGAGCGCTTCGAAGCGCTTCAAGATCCGCGCCAGTGGATCGATCAAGCGGGGGCAGGCGGCCAAGCGCCATCTGCTCACCAAACGCACCACGAAGAACAAGCGTCAATTGCGCGGTGCTGTCAACATGCATGAGGCCGACGTCAAGTCCGTTCGCCGTATGCTGCCCTACGCGTAAGGAGAGCCCACATGCCAAGAGTTAAGCGAGGCACTATCGCGCGCGCGCGCCACAAAAAAGTTCTGGTGAAGGCGGCCGGTTTTACCCTGCGCCGGAACAACGTATTCCGCGTCGCCAAGGAAGCGGTGATGAAGGCGGGGCAGTATGCCTACCGCGATCGCCGCAACAGGAAGCGCGTATTCCGTGCGCTCTGGATCGCGCGTATCAACGCGGCGGTTCGCGAGCACGGGATCACCTACAGCGTGTTCATCAACGGCCTGACCAAGGCCGAAGTGGGCTTGGATCGAAAGATCCTGGCCGACATGGCAGTACTGGACAAGCCAGGTTTTGCGGCGGTCGTTGAAAAAGTGAAGGCTACGCTCGCTGTTTGATTGCACCCAACTGGAACGCGAGATAAAACGGGGCCTATCAAGGGCCCCGTTTTTGTTTACATAGATGGCAACTGACTTAGACCGCCTGGTGGATGAAGCGCATACCGCGTTTGCCGCGGCAACGCAGCCGGCTGCGCTCGAGGATGCCAAGGCACGATTTCTCGGCAAGAGCGGCAAGATTACCGAGCGGCTCAAGGCGCTTGCCACTCTAACCCCCGAACTCAAGCGTGAAATGGGGGCGTCGATCAATATCGCGAAGTCTGCGATCGAGCAACTGCTGGTGCAGCGACGTGAATCGCTGGCCGAGCTTCACTTGAACGAACAACTGGCGGCCGAATCGATCGACGTCACGCTGCCCGGCCGCGGGAGGAGCATCGGCGCAATCCATCCAGTCGCACGTACCTGGATGCGGATCGAAGAAATTTTTCGCTCGATCGGATTTGATTTTGCCGAGGGCCCTGAAATTGAAACCGATTGGTACAACTTCACCGCGCTGAACAGTCCGGAGAATCATCCGGCACGCTCGATGCAGGACACGTTCTACGTCGACTGTAACGACGGCGCCGGTCGACCGTTGGTGCTGCGCACGCATACGAGCCCGATGCAGGTCCGTTATGCGCGCATGCATCGGCCGCCGATCAAGGTGATCGCAATCGGGCGCACGTACCGGGTCGACAGCGATGCCACGCACTCGCCGATGTTTCATCAGGTCGAAGGTCTTTGGCTCGACGACAACATCAGCTTTGCGGATTTGAAAGCGGTGTACACAAACTTTTTGCGCTGCTTTTTTGAGACCGATGCACTCGCATTGCGCTTTCGTCCGTCGTATTTTCCCTTCACCGAGCCTTCGGCCGAGATCGACATGATGTTCACCAGCGGAGCGCGCAAGGGCCGATGGCTGGAGATTTCCGGAGCCGGACAGGTGCATCCCGACGTGATCCGCAATTTCGGGCATGACCCTCAGCAAACGATCGGCTTCGCGTTCGGCTCCGGCCTTGAGCGTCTGACGATGCTGCGTTATGGGGTCGATGACCTGCGTCTGTTTTTTGAAGGCGACTTGCGCTTTCTGCGTCAGTTCGCCTAGGCCGCACCGCGATGCAATTTTCCGAGCAATGGCTGCGCAGTTATGTGGACCCGCCGATATCGAGCGGTGAGTTGGCCGAGCGGCTGACGATGGCCGGGCTCGAAGTCGAAAGCAACGAGCCGGTTGCAGCGCCGTTCAGCGGTGTCGTCGTAGCGCACGTAAACCGCGTCGAGCGCCATCAGAATGCCGACAAGCTCACGGTTTGCGAAGTTGATGTCGGGGCGAAGCAGACTCTATCGATTGTCTGCGGCGCGCCTAATGTGACGCCGGGGATGAGGACGCCGTGCGCACTGATCGGCGCGTTGCTTCCAGATGGCACCGCCATCAAGCCGGTTAGCGTGCGCGGAACAGCATCGCACGGCATGTTGTGTTCGGCGCGCGAACTCGGCCTGTCCGAGGATCATGCCGGACTGATGGTCCTCGAGTCCGATGCGCCGGTTGGCACCGATTTGCGCGAGTACCTTGCGCTCGACGATCGGATGTTCACAGTCAAGCTGACTCCGGATCGTGCCGATTGCCTGAGCGTCGCGGGCATCGCACGCGAAGTCGCGGCGCTCGATGTGGGCCGGTTGCCGGGCGGTTCGCAGTGGCGTGAATCGCTGGCGCCGAACGAAATCGAGCCGGTAGCTGCGACGATTACCGGCCGCCTTTCCGTCAAAGTTGAAGCACCCGACCTGTGCGGCCGATTTGCGGGACGTGTCATTCGCGGGGTCGATGCGAAGGCGCCGACGCCGCGGTGGATCAGACGACGCCTCGAGCGAAGCGGCCAGCGGCCGATCTCCGCATTAATCGACATTTCCAACTATGTGATGCTCGAGCTCGGCCGGCCCACTCATGTATTCGACTTCGACCGTGTTGCAGGAGACCTGACCGTGCGCTGGGGCCGCGAGGGCGAGCGAGTGAAGCTCCTGAACGGGCAAACGGTCGACGTCGATGCAAACGTCGGCGTCATCGCTGATGAACACGGTGTCGAGGCGCTTGCCGGCATCATGGGTGGTGACCGCACTGCAGTTTCTCTGGCGACAACCAACATCTACGTCGAAGCAGCGTTCTGGTGGCCCGACGCCATCCGGGGCCGCACACGGCGGTACAACTTTTCGACTGACGCAGCACATCGTTTTGAGCGCGGCGTCGATTTCGCCTCGAATGTCGCTCACATTGAGTACATCACGCGCCTGATCATCGATATCTGCGGTGGGAAGGCGGGTCCGGTTGACGATCAGGTTCTAACGCTTCCCGAGCGCAGGCCGGTTTCAATGCGAGTCGAGCGCTGCCGCCGCGTGTTGGGCATGCCTGTAACGGTCGACGAGATCGCCGCCGCGTTTAACCGCATTGGATTCACCTTCGAGCAGGGTGACGGGATCTTCAGCGTCAAGCCGCCCACCTTCAGATTTGATCTGGAGATCGAAGAGGATTTGATCGGAGAGGTGGCGCGCCTGGTTGGCTATGACCGGATCCCCGCTGATCCGCCGCGCGCGCGAGCCGCCATGTGTGCGCAGCCTGAAGAGCGGAGCAGCGCGCATGACGTTCGCCGCACGTTGACGTCGGCGGGTTACACCGACTTGATCAATTATTCCTTCGTCGATGCCGATACGGAGCTCAGCTTTTCGGACGGCACGCCGATTGCGGTTTTGAATCCGATCGCGAACCCGATGTCGGTGATGCGCAGCACGCTGCTCGGGGGGCTCGTCGGCGCGCTTGCCTATAACGTCAACCGGAGAGCGACGCGTGCCCGAGTGTTCGAAATCGGGCGCGTGTTTCGACGCGATGCCAGTGTGCTCGACGGCCCGCTGCAAGTTGCAGGCGTCGATCAGCCGATTCGCGTTGCGGGGTTGGCGTACGGCACGAATGACGACGAGCAGTGGGGGACGACCTCGCGCGACGTTGATTTTTTTGACGTGAAGGGCGACCTGCAGCGATTGCTGCCGGATGCGCGCTTTCGCGCAGGCGCGCACCGCGCGTTGCATCCGGGTCGCAGCGCGGTGATCGAGATTAATCAGCAACCGATTGGATGCCTCGGTCAGCTGCATCCCCGGCTGCAGCAGAAGTACGGCTTGCCCAGAGCGCCGATCGTGTTTGAACTCGATCTTGCGCCGCTGCTGGTTCAGCAGGTGCCGCAGCACGTCGAAATTGCTCGCCTGCAACCGGTTCAGCGCGATCTTTCGGTGTGGGTCGAAGACTCGGTACCGGTGCAGGCGATTGTCGACGCCGTGTATGCGGAGTCGCGCGCCTACAGCCGTTTGTCGGCGCTACGCGGGTTCAGTCTTTTTGACGTGTATCGTGCTTCACCGAATTCAACCAAAGTAGCGGGAGCGAGCGCTAACGTATTGTTAATTAAAGAAAAAAGCCTTGCGTTCCGAATTGTTCTGCAAGATACTGAGATTCCGGTCAGCGATGCTGATGCTGATGCCGCCGTAGAAGCGATCTTTCAAGTTCTCAAACAACAGTTTGGAGCGCGCCTGCGGCAGTAAGTGATGCGAGACAGCCTACCGATGAAAGCCGATTTCAAGTTCCCCGACGTCCCGCGGCCCGGCGGCTCGTCACAAGCGGTTGATCCCAATTCACGAACCATGACGAAGTCTGAATTGGCCGAGACGTTGTTCGATCGGCTGGGACTCAACAAACGGGAAGCTAAGGACATGGTGGATGGGTTTTTTGACGAGATCCGTCAGGCGCTTGAACGCGGGGAGTCGGTGAAGCTTTCCGGCTTTGGTAATTTTCAATTGCGCGACAAACCGCAGCGCCCTGGCCGGAACCCGAAAACAGGTGAGGAGATCGCTATAACTGCCCGTCGCGTAGTCACTTTTCACGCGAGCCAGAAGCTCAAGGCGGCGGTTGCTAGCGCGGCATCTATCCATTAACAACGCATTAGCGCGCGCCAGCAGCGCACTAGCGCTTTGCCATGCAACGCCCTGAAGCCCTGACCGAGCTCCCTCTGATTCCAGCCAAGCGCTACTTCACGATAGGCGAAGTCAGCGAGTTGTGCGGTGTCAAGCCGCATGTACTGCGCTATTGGGAGCAGGAGTTCACGCAGCTGCGCCCGGTCAAGCGGCGCGGCAATCGCCGCTATTACCAGCATCATGAAGTTCTGCTGATTCGACGAATTCGCGAGTTGTTGTACGAGCAGGGATTCACGATCAGCGGCGCCCGAAATCGCCTCGATGATCCTGGTCATCCAGGGGAACGCCGCA
>JACCYC010000046.1 GCA_013696665.1 Burkholderiaceae bacterium
AAGTGCGGGTGCGCACTCCGTTGTCGTGCGAAACGCGATACGGCTTGTGCGCGAAGTGTTACGGGCGCGATCTCGGGCGCGGCGTACTGGTCAACGCGGGCGAAGCGGTCGGCGTCATCGCCGCGCAATCGATCGGCGAACCCGGCACGCAGCTAACCATGCGCACGTTCCATATTGGTGGCGCCGCCTCGCGTGCTGCGGTCGCATCCGGCGTCGAAGCCAAGAGCAACGGCACGGTGCGCTTTACCAGCACGATGCGCTACGTGACCAACGCCAAGGGCGAGCAGGTTGCCATCGGCCGGTCGGGCGAAGTCACCATCGTCGACGACAACGGTCGCGAGCGTGAGCGCCACAAGGTTCCTTACGGAGCAACGTTGCTGGCTGCCGACGGCAAGCAGGTCAAGGCCGGCGTTCAGCTTGCAAGTTGGGATCCGTTGACACGGCCGATCGTGACCGAATTTGCTGGCACGGTGAAGTTCGAGAACGTCGAAGAAGGCGTTACCGTGGCTCGCCAGATCGATGAAGTGACCGGTCTGTCCACGTTGGTCGTCATCGATGCCAAGCGTCGCGGGCCTACTGCGGCCAAGGGTGTGCGCCCGCAAGTGAAGCTGATGAATGAGGCGGGTGACGAGGTCAAGATTCCAGGAACCGAGCATTCCGTGACGATCAGCTTCCCGATCGGTGCGCTGATCGTGGTGCGCGACGCGCAGCAGGTCGGTGTCGGCGAAGTACTGGCGCGGATCCCAACCGAGTCGCAGAAGACACGCGACATCACCGGGGGTCTTCCGCGAGTCGCTGAGCTGTTCGAGGCGCGCTCACCGAAAGACGCTGGCATGCTCGCTGAAGTCACGGGCACTGTCACCTTTGGAAAGGAGACCAAGGGCAAGCAGCGTCTGATCATCACTGATTTGGAAGGCGCAGAGCATGAGTTCCTGATTTCGAAAGAAAAGCACATGCTGGTGCATGACGGCCAGGTGGTGAACAAAGGCGAGCTGATTGTTGATGGCTCGGCCGATCCGCACGACATCCTGCGCTTGCTTGGGGTGGACGCGCTTGCGCGTTACATCGTCGACGAAGTGCAGGACGTCTATCGATTGCAGGGTGTGAAGATCAATGACAAACACATTGAAGTGATCGTGCGACAGATGCTGCGCAGGGTTCAGACGACCGACCCAGGCGACGCACCCTTCATTACGGGCGAGCAGGTCGAGCGCTCGGAGATGCTGGACGAAAACGATCTGGCCATAGCCGCCGGCAAGCGCCCGGCGTTGTACGAGAACATCCTGCTCGGCATCACCAAGGCGTCACTGTCGACCGATTCGTTCATCTCCGCGGCCTCTTTCCAGGAGACCACCCGCGTATTGACCGAAGCGGCGATCATGGGCAAGAAGGACGACCTGCGTGGCCTGAAGGAAAACGTAATCGTCGGCAGGTTGATACCGGCGGGTACCGGCATGGCATTCCATCGCGCACGTAAGGAGAAAGAAGCAGCCGCCGCCCTCGAGCAAAAGCAATTAGCCGAGATGGAAGCTTTGGCGATCGTCACCGGTGCGACGGGTGAGGCGGAAACCGGAGCGGACGAGTCGGCTGAGGTCGCCGAATAGGTAGGGAGGGCGTACGCCTCGCTTTGGCGGGGCTCGCCCACCCTTGCCTTGACACGTTATCTCCCGAATAGCGATAATCGCAGGCTTTTCTGCCCCCGCTTGGGGGCGTTGTTTTTTTACTGAGCATTGAGTAAAGATAAGGCGGACTGACAAAACGTATGCCGACTATTAATCAACTTGTTCGCAAGCCGCGTGAAAGTACGCGGGTCAAGAGCAAGAGCCCGGCTTTAAAACTTAGCCCGCAGAAGCGCGGCGTTTGCACGCGTGTGTACACAACCACGCCAAAGAAGCCGAACTCCGCACTGCGCAAGGTTGCCAAGGTTCGCCTGGTCAACGGTTATGAAGTTATTTCCTACATTGGCGGTGAGGGTCACAACCTTCAGGAGCACTCGGTCGTTCTGATCCGCGGTGGTCGTGTGAAGGATTTGCCGGGCGTGCGCTATCACATCGTGCGTGGATCGCTCGACACGCAAGGCGTCAAGGATCGCAAGCAAAGCCGCTCGAAGTACGGCGCCAAGCGTCCGAAGGCAGCGTAATTACGCTGCGTGAATTTTGATCGATCGGCCCCATATGGGGAGATTGAGTAAGTCGCGGTTCGTCAACATGGAACCGCAGGTGTAGCGAAGCGCTACCGCAGGTGGCGAAAGCTACTAATGACTGAAGAGAGAGAGGTGCGTAGTGCCGCGTCGTCGTGAAGTCCCCAAGCGTGACATCCTGCCCGATCCGAAATTTAACTCGCAGGATCTAACCAAGTTCGTCAACGTCATCATGCTCGACGGCAAAAAAGCCGTTGCAGAGCGCATCGTTTACGGCGCGTTGAACCAGATTGAAACCAAGGGCGGAAAGAACGCGCTTGAGGTGTTCTCCGCGGCGCTATCCAACGTGCGGCCGATGGTCGAGGTGAAGAGCCGGCGTGTCGGCGGCGCGAACTACCAGGTGCCGGTGGAAGTGCGTCCTGTGCGACGCATGGCGCTTGCGATGCGTTGGTTGCGCGAGGCCGCCAAGAAGCGCAGCGAGAAATCGATGCCGCTACGTCTTGCTGGCGAGTTGCTCGAAGCCGCCGAAGGCCGCGGCGGCGCTATGAAGAAGAAAGAGGAAGTGCACCGGATGGCTGAAGCGAACAAGGCTTTTGCTCACTTCCGGTTTTAACGACAAAGCATCAGAAAGTTTATGTTGCCGGACCGCGTAGCGGGCCGGCGCCCTGAATAAATATGCCACGTAAAACTCCTATCGAGCTGTACCGGAACATCGGAATCTCTGCGCACATCGACGCCGGCAAGACCACGACCACTGAGCGCGTGTTGTTCTATACCGGGGTGAACCACAAGCTCGGCGAGGTGCACGAAGGCGCCGCGACGATGGACTGGATGGAGCAGGAGCAGGAGCGCGGTATCACGATCACGTCGGCTGCGACTACGGCGTTCTGGCGGGGGATGGATTTGTCGTTCCCTGAGCATCGCATCAACATCATCGACACGCCGGGGCACGTCGACTTCACCATTGAAGTCGAGCGCAGCATGCGCGTGCTTGACGGTGCGTGCATGGTGTATTGCGCCGTGGGCGGCGTGCAGCCGCAATCGGAAACCGTCTGGCGCCAGGCCAACAAATACG
>JACCYC010000050.1 GCA_013696665.1 Burkholderiaceae bacterium
TGCCCGGGCGGAAGTTCCGACTTGGGACCGTCTGCCCAGAACTCTGCCATCACCTTCTGCCGTTCGGTCAACGCGAGCTGAACGTCGATCACGTGTTGCGCCTGGGCCGCAAACTCGGGTGTCCCGAGCGCCTTCGGCGGCGCCGGGCGGAACTGACTTGCGCTCGTCAGTGCGAATGGAATCACGTTCTGCCAGTGCGGTCCGATGAAACCGGGTGTCCTTACCACACCACCGGCATCGAAGTAGGAAATGGGCTGCCAGCGATCGGGCGCAGTAATGCCCGATAACGGGGTCGGCACATTAAACGCGGTCGCTGGATTGACGGGCGCGTACCCGGTGTAGTCGGAATATGGCGTTCCGCTGACTGCCAGAGTACCGTGCTGATTAGCGCCATCGTTGCGCCGATAGTCGATCACCGCTTGCGCGGCCAGATTGCCGACGCCTTCGGGCGTCGCGGGATCGCGCCTGGTGGTAACCGTAAACCGCAGAGTTGCCATCTCCGAATCGAACAGCGCCTTTTCGGACGGAAACTGATCGATCAATGCTGCGTAGGCCGCATAGCTGATTGCCTTGGCCTTATTGGCGTTGGTTCGTTCGGACGCGGGACGCCGCAGAAGCCCTTGCAGCCTTGTACCCACTGCCACCGAATCGTAGGCCGCCCAGGCATCGAACATTGCCGTGTGGACGATGGCGAGTGAGCGCGCGCACATCGGCGGGCCCGGCTTGACATCGCGAACCGCTTGCAGCGCGGCCTCGTTCCACTGCACAACGACTTTGGGCTGCGCCGGGTCTGGCGGCGCCTGGGTTGGAGGACTGATGGTTACGTTGTCATCGTCACTGCCCCCGCAGCCGACAATGGCGCCCGACGCCGCCAGCGTCGCCCCGTAGGTCAAAAATTCTCTTCGTTTCATTCGTCTTCCCCTCATCGTATTTTGGGCACTGCAGTGACCGCAGCACCTGATGGGCGGCGGCAGAGGTTGGATTTGCCAAACCGCGCGTACCGCAACCTCTAATCCGTATTACGAAGTAGTCACCGCGATCCGGCCAGATGAATAGTCGACAGATGAACGGCCGAAAAAATGACACCGATGCTGATGCCGAGCCGCGCGCCGCGTGGCACAGCGGCGCAGTTGAAATTCGTGGGAGGGACTTCATGCGCGAGGAGCGCGGCGCGCCTAGGAGCGGCCGCACCCCTTTCTCAAGAGTCACGCACGGACCCGGAGTTCGCTGCGTGATTCCAGCGTCTCGCGCATGACAGCGCGGCGTTGGCTTCGCCGCGCTTAAAACTGCCACAACTAGGCGCCCGGCTCGTCCTGCAGTCGATTCGCGGTTTGAACCGTGGCCGGGCCGGTCCTGCGTGCAGGCGCCTTCGCGGCCCAAGCCTGTTCCTGCGCGTCGTTCACGTAATCCGGGAAGTAAAGGCTATCGATCGCGCGCATGCGCTGAATGTGCTGGCGCAAGGCATGCGGGCTTTCGCTTGCCTTCTCACACGCCACACGATCGATGCGCGATGACGGTGAGTCGCACTTGAACTCAGCGTGTGCTTGCGCCGAAAGCAAGGCAAGAGCGGGAACCAGAAGTAACGTCGAGCAGATTGCTTTTGTGCGATTCATGTGACCCTCGTTTCGATGTGAGCGCTGTGGATTCCGCCGCGCCCTGTCGCGGCTGAGGCGTCGCGACGTTGCGCGGTTGCGACCTCGGCACGCATTACGAAGCACCCAGCCCGATCGCGCCAGATGAATACCCGACAAGAAAGTACTGCACAAAACGACATCGCAGGCCGCATCAAAATTTGAGCGCTGCGTAGCCGATGACTCAAGAGCAGCACACCAACAACGTGAATTTTCGGCAGCCGAAACCCGCAATGGCCGGCTTTGCGGATGCGCGTGCGTATGTCCCAATGAGGCTTCGTTGCGGAAGCACAGACATGTCAAACGAACTGATCTTGCAGTTGATTACTGCTACTTATGCCCTTTGCAATGCGGCGCGACTGTTGTCCTATGTGCCGCAGATCATTGCTGTGGCGCGCGAAAGCTCCGGGGTGGTGTTACTGACCGTGTTGAAGCGTCGGCGCTACGGCTGGATCCGTGCCTTGGGTCAAAACGTCATCTCAGCTTCGAGCGGGCTGACGTCTTCGGCGCAGCAGTAGCGCCTAACGTTCCAACCGTTGCGCAAGTGACGACGCGCTAGCGGAGTTCGGCTGCCGCGTCTAACGTGCCCTGCCGCGTGCCGAGCCTGCGGCCGAGCACCCTGATCGTGGCTCGGCCTGCAGCAGCAGAACTTGCGTACCAAGATGGATGGATCGGAGCACTCGTCGCGGCGGTATGCAACTCACTCAATGCCACGCCATCGTGCAGCAGCGACAATTGCTCGGACTGGGTCAAGGCACCAACACCCGCATGCAAGGCGCGCTCGACCAATTGCTTTCGATGCCGGGCCGCAAGCGATGACCGCCCGGCGCGCGCCGCGCTTCGCACGACCGCGAACACATCGGGATCGATCACCGCATCCGCAAAACGCGGCAATGGCGTGGCGCTCGCAGCGTAGCGGCCGGTCGCGATTATTTCGCGCGGCTGCATCGTTTCATCCGGCGTCATAAAGAGCTTGGCCTTGCGTGCGAGCACGCCAAGCCGCGAATGACTCGTCAAAACCGATACGGGTATCGCCAATATCAGTCCGCTGGCAACCGGCACTAGCCAGGGCAGCATGTCAGGCGCCTTCCAAGCCACAACGCCTACCCATGCGGCACCGATTGCGGTCTGCAAGCCGTGCCGGCGCAATGCCTGAGAAAGCCCGGTCGATTGGTCGGCGCGCGCCGGCGATTTCCACTCAATTGCCCAACCCAGAAATGCAGCGAATACAAAGCGCGTATGAAACAACATGCGGACGGGGGCGAGCAATGCGCTTATCACTGTTTCCGCCAGCACACTGAGTGCTAGGCGAGTTCGGCCTCCGTACGCGGAAGCGTCTCGTACCTCCACCAGCAACGCTGCAATGATCTTAGGCAGGAACAGAACCAGAACAATGGTTCCAAACAGCGCAGCGGCATGCTCGGGGCGCCACGATGGCCACAGTGGAAAAAGCTGGTGCGGCATCACAAAGTACTGCGGCTCGGCGTTGGTGTGAACGACCACCAGCCACGTTGATAGCGCCAGGAACCCCAGCCAAAGCGGTGCCGACAGATACGCAAGGGCACCGGTAAGGAACACCCAGCGGTGCACTGGATGCATGCCACGTGCGAACGTCAAACGAGCGTTCATCAGATTCCCGTGACACCAGCGCCGGTCGCGCTTGACCTCCTCGAGCAGGTTCGGAGGCGCCTCTTCATAACTGCCATCGAGGTCGTACGCGATCCACACGCCGTATCCCGCGCGCCGCATCAACGCCGCTTCGACAAAATCATGCGACAGAATTTCTCCTGACAGTGCTCCGCGGCCGGGCAATGGCGCCAGCACGCAGTGCTGCATGAAAGGCGCGAGCCGGATGATTGCGTTGTGCCCCCAATAGTGCGACTCGCCCAATTGCCAGTAGTGCATCCCGGCAGTGAACACGGGCCCGTAGACGTGATTTGAAAACTGCTGGATGCGTGCATGAAGTGTGTCTCGACCGACTGCGCGCGGCGCCGTCTGGATAATTCCGGCGTCGGGCCGGGCCTCCATCATTCGAACCAGCGCAGTCAAGCACTCGCCGCTCATCACACTGTCGGCATCGAGCACGACCATGTAGCGATACCGGGCACCCCAGCGCCGGCAAAAATCATCGATGTTGCCGCTCTTGCGTTTCACCCGCCGTCGCCGGTGCCGGTAAAACAGGCGACCCTCGCCACCCAATTCTTCGCGCAACGCGTGCCACGCATCGAGCTCGGCCACGCACGTGTCAGGGTTGCCAGTGTCTGACAGGATGAAAAAGTCAAAATGATCCAGCGCCTTCGACCGCGCGACCGACTCGTAGGTCGCGCGCAGGCCCGCGAATACGCGCCGAACGTCTTCGTTGCAGATAGGCATCA
>JACCYC010000065.1 GCA_013696665.1 Burkholderiaceae bacterium
CCTAACGTGTTTTCGACCGCAAGGATTCTGCGCCTAAATCCTGCCGCTGCGGAATAACACGTGCGGCCGTTCGTCGCCGAATCGCACGGCGCCTTGCTTTCGGCGCCTATACTGTATAAATCTACAGTACTAACAGGCTCAACAAAAAGCGCAGCGGCGGGCGATGCCCAGATGTGGCTGCGATAGGTGGGACGGACTCATGAGGAGTGTTGAAGAGCAGCGCCGAATCGTAAATCGACCAGAACGTTCACACGTTCCGTCGACAACTTTTTCAGTCATGACGACGACAAGCGATGGTGAAACGAAACGGTAGATTCAAACCACTAGGCAGCTACGGTTTGAACACATGTTGGGTACCTATCGAGCGTTGGCAAATTCACCCCAAGCAAGCAGCAGAGTAGTGCGCTCACCTGAAAATACTGCACGGTTGTAAGCCGCCTTAACGCGATCCCCCTCCTTGTGCGCAAGGCACGCCTCGATCACATCCTCCCTGGCGATGTCATTTTCATAGGCCCAAGTTGAAAAGGTAGCCCGCAACCCGTGAACGGTCGTTTCTTTTTGCAAGTTCATGCGTCTTAGTTGCATCAACATCGACATATTGCTCAACGGCTCATCGTTGCTAATGGGACTGGGAAAGACATACTGGGAACCAAGCTGAGCCTGAGCTTGAACAATCTCCATTGCCCTCGGACACAGGAACACCACATGTCGCTCGCCGCCCTTCATCCGGACGGCCGGAATTGTCCACACACCGTTGTCTAGATCAAACTCAGACCATACTGCTCGAACCGCTTCAGACGTGCGCGCTACGGTAAGCAGGGTGAACTCCAAACAGCGCGCAGCCATGGCATCTTCCGCGCGAAGCGACCTTACAAACGCGGGCACATTCAGGAACGGCAGCGATGCGAAGTGCCCCCGCTCCCGCCCTCGGCCGCGTTTTCCTTCTTGCAGCTTGCGCCTGATGGCGCGCGCAGGATTTCCGCTGCAAGTACCACGAAACTCCGCATCATCGAAAACGCTTTCAAGGCGCTGGCGGATGCGACTGGCTGTCTCTGGCACTTTGCCTTGCAGCTCACCAACGAAGTCAAGCAACTCAGGAGCAGTGATCGCGGCGATTGGTTTGTGCCAGAGTAGCGGCGGCACGTGATTTTCTAAGGAAGAAATCCACTGCGCCGAATGCTTCGTAGTGCGAACGGGTTCTATAACCCTTTCGTGATAAGCGCGCGCAGCGCGTGCGAGCGAGAGTTGTTCGCGCGTTGCACTGCTTCTCTTAGCCGCTGCAATCTCCTGAGCCACAGTACGGCGTGCATCGCGGTCGTCGATCGGGTCGGTACCTTGGGCAAGGGTGGCACGCGCTGCGGTTGCCGTTGCGCGCGCCTGGCTAAGACTATCTCCCGCCTGCTTCGGATTGTTTCTGTAGCAAGATCCCAATCCCATCTCTCGACGTTGGCCGGCCGACGCCGTATATCTAAACACCCACGTTGAAGACGTGCCCTGCACTCGCAATATGAGGTTACCGCCGTCGCTGTAGCTTCCGTCGGCTGCAGCTTGCACTTGGCGAACAGTCAGACGATTTAACGAACCACCAGAACGTTTCTTAGCCATGGGTATCCCTTGCTCGAACTGGTCGCAATCCACCAGCTGATCCACCAGCTGATCCACCAGTAAGCACTGCATGCGGCTGCACTTCGCAGCAACTGCAACGCACTGAAACGAGTGTCGGGCTCTAAGGAATTGCCGTCAATTCAACGGCTTGGGGCATCTTCCCTGCACTGCATTGCACTGGCAGGGTGTAGTTATAGTGGCGGAGAGAGTGGGATTCGAACCCACGATAGGCTTTTGACCTATACACACTTTCCAGGCGTGCGCCTTCGACCGCTCGGCCACCTCTCCGTGTTGCGATAGCTTAGAGCGTCACCTTCAGTTGTTCCAGTATTGCCGGGTTCTCCAAAGTTGATACGTCCTGCGTGATGTCTTCGCCTTTGGCAATCGAACGCAACAACCTGCGCATGATTTTTCCCGAGCGTGTCTTCGGCAGGTTGTCGCCAAAACGAATGTCCTTCGGCTTCGCGATGGCACCGATCTCCTTGCCGACCCACTCGCGCAGCTGCTTGGCGATCAGTTCGCCTGCTGCGCCCTCGGGCCGAGCCTGCTTCAACACGACGAACGCACAGATCGATTCACCGGTGACATCGTCGGGCCTGCCAACAACCGCGGCTTCTGCGACCAATGCATTGGCCACCAGCGCGGATTCGATTTCCATCGTGCCCATGCGATGGCCGGATACGTTGAGCACGTCGTCGATGCGACCCATGATCGTGAAGTAACCGGTATCGGGATTGCGCACCGAGCCGTCGCCCGCGAGGTACAGCGTGCCACCGAGTTCCTCGGGGTAATACGATTTTCTGTATCGCTCCGGGTCGCCCCATATGGTGCGGATCATTGAAGGCCAAGGGCGCTTGATCACCAGCAGACCGCCTTGTCCGTTTGCCACGTCATGCCCTGCTTCATCGACCACGGCGGCGATGATGCCCGGCAGTGGCAGCGTGCACGAACCGGGTACGAGCGGTGTGGCCCCGGGCAGCGGCGTGATCATGTGGCCGCCCGTTTCGGTCTGCCAGAACGTGTCGACGACCGGACAACGCGAATTGCCGACGACGGTGTAGTACCACATCCAAGCTTCGGGATTGATCGGCTCACCGACCGTTCCGAGCAGCCGCATCTTCGAAAGATCATATTTTTTCGGCAGCTCGCCGCCCGCCTTGATCAGCGAACGGATCGCCGTAGGCGCCGTATAGAAAATCGTGACGCCATGATCGGCGCACATCTTCCAGAATCGCCCCGCGTCCGGGTACGTCGGAACACCTTCGAAGATCACCTCCGTCGCGCCGACCGCCAACGGGCCGTAGCAGACGTAGGTATGGCCTGTGATCCAGCCGACGTCAGCCGTGCACCAGAAAACATCCGACGGCTTGATGTCGAATGTCCACTTCATCGTCATTGCAGCCCACAACAGATAGCCGGCGGTCGAATGCTGAACACCCTTCGGCTTGCCGGTTGAGCCCGACGTATACAAGATGAACAGCGGATGCTCGGCGCCAACGGGCACCGGATCGCAAGTTGCCGGCTGATTCGCCATCACGTCGTGCAGCCAGCGATCACGCCCTTCAGTCCAGGCGACGGTGCCTCCGGTGCGGCGATACACGATTACGTTGCGCACCTTTTCGCAGCCGCCCAACGCAAAGGCATCATCGATCGCGCTCTTCAATGCGATCGCCCTGCCCCCACGCATTTGTTCGTCGGCCGCAATGATCAGCGTGGCACCCGCGTCGATCACGCGCTCCTGCACGCTCTTGGCGGAGAACCCGCCGAAGACGACCGAGTGCGTGATGCCGAGACGAGCACACGCCTGCATTGCTGCAACCGCCTCAATTGACATCGGCATGTAGATGATCGCGCGCTCGCCCTTGGCGTGACCGAGTGCGCGGATGCCGTTTGCAAGCTGGCAGACCTTCGCATGCAGCTCGCGATACGTGATCTTCGTGACCTTGCCGTCGTCGGCCTCGAAAATAATGGCTACCTTTTCTGCGTTTCCGTTCGCCAAGTTGCGATCGAGGCAGTCGTACGAGGCGTTGAGCTCACCGTCGTCGAACCACTTGTAGAACGGCGCGCCCGATTCGTCCAGCACGCGCGTAAAAGGCTTGCTCCATTGGAGATTCTCACGCGCAAGGCGGCCCCAGAAGCCCGTGAAATCCTGTTCAGCTTCGGCGCACAGCGCGTGATACGCATCCATGCCGGCAACATTGGCTTGTTGCACAAACTCTGCACTGGGCGGAAAGATACGATGCTCGTGCGAGACCGATTCAATGTTGCCCATTTTCTTGTCCTTTTTTGGCGCGCATCGAGAGCGCGCTGTTATGTCTCGCCGCGAATATTATCGCTGGGCAGCGGATCGCTCGGGACGAGCGATGACGGATCAGCCAGGCGAGTGCAGCTTCACCCACGCTACGTAGCGCTGCATCCGCTGCCCGAGGAACTTCGAGCTATCTGCACCCATGTTGCCGTCTTTGTCGAAAAGCCCATCAGAAACGCGAACAAACGCCTCAGGCTGACCGAGCGTGGGCATGTCGAGATACGCAAGAATGTTGCGTAAATGCTGTTGCGCCACTGCGGTACTGATCGCGCCCGGTGAAACGCCTATGACGCCTGCCGGTTTGCCCGCCCACGCGCTTTGACCATAGGGCCGCGACGCGTGGTCGATTGCATTTTTTAGCACGCCCGGAATCGAGCGGTTGTATTCGGGCGTAACAAAAAGCACACCTTGCGCCGACTTGATTTCGCTCTTCAGCCGCTTGACGGGAGCGGCGGGGTCTGCATTGTCGCCATGGTTATAAAGCGGCAAATCACCGATTTCAACTTGCTTGAACGAAAACTCTGGCGCCAGCTTTGCTAACGCCGTCGCCAACCGGCGAATGAAAGAGTCGCGGCGCAGACTGCCGACCACTACCGCGATCTGATGGGTCATCGTTTACTCGCTTCAGTGGCAGATCTAGAGCGACCCTGACGGAGCGCAGCGTTGCTTGGTGCCTTTTGGTGCTCAGCTATCTGACGCCGGTTGCCAACTGCGCGTCGGTCAGCCGGTAATACAGACCGTGGGGATCATCGCGCAACACATTTAGACGGCCGGCAACGACCACCGGCTCATAGGTGTGCCTGATCGAGGTCTTCGCTTTGACCTCGACGATGTATTCGGGACCGACCGACAAACAGAACGGACAACTCGCTGGCCGCATCGTCAATAAAAAATGATTGTGCTTCTCGCCGGCGGCGATCGGCATCATATAGCCCTGCAATTTGACGTCTTGCTGGTCGAGCTTGCGGACTTCCGCAGCGAACTCAGGAAGAAAGCGCTGGCCGACTTGTGCCGTCTTGACCTGGCCCAGCACTTTCCACGAAACGATTCCCTTTATTTCTGGCAATTCGTTAAGCAGCCGCGGATCGATCGGCAGTTGCATCCCGGGGTTGCCCCCGATGCTCGGCGACTGCGGGGCCGCTGGATTCGGGACAAGAAGAAACAGCATCGCTGCTGCTAGTCCTACGTTATGCAGTCGATTCATCGTTCTCACCTTGCTCAATGAGCATGCCGCATGCCGCAATATTGGCCCACCGCGATGCCTTTGCATGCATCCCGTAGCCGGGAATGACATTGTGCCTCGGCTGTACTGGATTCCAGACACCGCGCAGCTTCCTCGTGCGCTCTGGCCATTTGCCGATGGCGCGCAATATCTCCATCGCGATGTGCGTCCGCCTTCGGCGGCGGGGCCGTAGAGCTCTTGGCTGGCGGAGTCGTCGGCTGCGCCAGCGCAATCACTGACACTAACAATAGAAGCGTCCACATCACTCTCATCAATTCACCCTTTGGCAAGTGTCTGCGCCACATCCATCCGACCGGCGCGCCACGCCGGCAACAGCGCAGCGATCGTCGAAGTCAACAGCGCAACGATACCAATCCACAGCAAATCGGGCGTGACATGCGCAGTCACAGAAAACGCCCGGGCTTGAGCCAGCCGCGTTGCAACGACGGCCACCGCGCCGAGCCCGATCAGCAAGCCCACAATAATTGCAGCCAAGGCAAAAAGCCACGCTTCAAACAGCATGAGCCCCGCGATACGGCCGCGGCTGGCGCCGAGCAATCGCATGACCGCAATGTCGTAGCGTCGCTCCTCGAGCGCACTGTACAGCGTGACAAAAAGAGCGAGTAACGATGATGCAATCAGAACCGCGGCGAACACACGCATTGTGTTTATGCCAACGCCTACCACCGTGAAAAGCCGCGCCAACTCGCTCGCTGGCGACGCTGCCATCAATCGGTTCTCGGCGTTCACCTGCCGTGGCACGATCGCCGCTGCCAGCGGCGACGCATAGCGCACCAGCACTGCTGTCACTTCACGATCGGCTTCCAAGATCGCGCGCTCGGTCGCGTCCGCCGCTTGGCCCTCGTGCGCGCGCCAGACGCTCGATTTGTCGGTAATCAGCAGCCGATCAAGCACGGTCCCGGTCGGCATCAAGATGCCAACCACGTTGTACATCGACTCTTCGTGAATCGCTCCGCCTTCGGTCAGGCCATGAGTTCCAGCAAACGTCGATGCCATGGAGAGTCCGGTGGTGCGCGCAACTTCGGCGCCGAGCACCGCTTGCATAGGCGCAGTCCAGATCCCGCCGGACGCTAGACGACCGCCATAGTGTTCTATCAAAGCCGGCTCGGTACCGACGATACGAAACCCGCGAAAGTTATCGCCCAGCGACACTGGGATCACCTGGGCCACCAGCCGGTTGGCGCGCAATTGATCGACGGCGGCGAGCGCAACATTGCCGGTGGGGACATCGACGTGATAAACGGCGGAAAGAACCAGTTGCAAGGGTGAGCCCTTGGCACCGGCGACGAGGTCGATACCTTGCGCATCGCGCGTCATCTGCCGTGACAGTTGCCCCTGAACCAGTACGACGAAGACCAACGTCGCAATGCCGAGCGCGAGCAGCACAACCGCTAGCGTGGTTTGCAGCGGCTTACGCAACAGCTGCGCAACCACAAGTCGCCAGGCGTTCATGACAATGCCCGGTTCAAATGCACTTGGCGTGCAAAACGTTCGCGAATTCTCGCGTCGTGCGTCGCGACGACGAGCAACGCACCGGTCATACGCGCTGCCTCGAACAGCAACTCGACCGCTCGCGCCGCATTTGCGTCGTCCAGGCTGGACGTGGGCTCGTCGGCCAGCAGCAGGCGCGGCTTGTTGACGATCGCACGGGCAATCGCCACCCGCTGCTGTTCGCCGACGCTTAACCGTTCGGGCCGCGCGTGCATTCGCGCCTGCAGACCGAGATCCTGCAACAGAATGCGAGCGGCATCGCTATCGGCGTTGCCGATGAAATACTGTGCGAGGCGCACATTGTCGAGCGCGCTCAGGCTCGGTAGCAGATGCAGCATCTGCGGAATTACGCCAACGCGACTCGCGCGCCAGCGATCACTGCGCTCGACCGGTGGATAAAGAACTTCATCGTCCAGCGTTACGCTGCCCGCGGTTGGACGCAGAATGCCGGCAAGGACGTGCAGCAGCGTTGTCTTGCCGGCCCCGCTCGACCCTATCAGTGCGCAGTGCTCATCGCGCGCGAGCTCGAAATCGGCAACCGCCAATACAAGCCGGTTGCCGTAGGAGTGGGTGACTGCACGAACCGAAAGCATCCGATGACCTTAGCGCCGCATTCCCAGCCGCATGATGTTGCTTACAGATTCGAGCGTAGCCCGAGCCAATAGGAGCGTCCCGCCAGCGGCGCAAAGTCCTTCAGAAACGACGTGTGAACGCGGATCTGCTCATCGGTGAGATTGCGCACTTGCCCGTACAGCTTCAGCGACGCAATCGGCACCGGGATTGAAACCGTAAAGCTCAGATCGACCCTGGTATAGGCGGCCGTTTCAGTTTCCGGCACGCCGTCGCGCAAGTCGAAACTTGCGGTGCGATCCTGCCTCTGCACTCGCATCACCGCGGCCTGTGCGCTCCAGATGTCGGCACGCCAGCCGAGATCGAGGCCGAAGCGTGTCGGAGAAATGCGCGGTAAATTGGCGCCGTCGTTGACGCCCGACGTCAACTTTGCGCGCACCGTATCGCCCCAGACGCGCGCTTGCGGACCACGGCGATCGCCGAACTCGACCTCGGCCTCGGCGCCGCGGAACTGCACGTCGTCCTGTCGATAGAAGAGATTTGACAAGGTCTCTTCGACATTGCCGTCTTCGTCGAACAGATCGGTCGTGCTGCCGTCGAATGAGCCGTAGACGTAATCGCGCACGCGGTTGGCGAAAACATTGACTTTGCCCCGCACCGGCCCGGCCGTCTTGCGCAGCGACACGTCGAGGTTGACGGCGCGCTCTTTGCGTAAGTTGGGTTCGCCGATTTCGAATGCGAAAGTCGCCGGATGCGCACCGACGAAGTACAGCTCCTCGGCGCTCGGCGCACGTTGCGAGTAGGTCAGTGTTGCGCCGACATCGAATCCCGGCGCGAACTCCCAGCCCGCGCCAGCCGATGCCGAGTACAGGTCAAAAGTCCGTGACGGCGCGCGTGTGCCGTCTTCATAGTCCTCCTGCACGCGATAGCGCGCGCCCTCGTAACGCGCGCCGAACTCCGTGCGCACGCTGCCGAAGCGCTGCTCTTCGACCAGGAACAATGCGCCAAGCCGCTGCCGTGTTTCGGGCAACGTACCCTCGCCCACGCCGCGAACCTCGGCCCCCTGCAGCTGCAAGCCGACCACTCCGTTGAAACCGGCAATCGTGTTGTGCGGCAACTCAACGCGCCCTTCGGCGGCCTTGTTGGTAAATATCGCTCCGGGTTCGCCGCTCGGCTCGAACTCGGTGTGCTTGTAATCAGTGAACGCGAATTTCGAACGCAGGCCCTTAAAGATGGCGAACGGCCGCGTGATGTCACCGAGCAGTTCGGTGCGCGTGCGCTTCAAGTCGATGGTGACCGGTTCGCCCGGATTCGGAATGCCGTATTCGGATTCGTAGCGTTGTACTGCTGCGCCGAAGTTAAAGCCGGAGCCGAAAAAGCCGAGCCCACCGGCGATCGACTGCGTATCGGTCTTGCTGTTCGGCAGCCTATCGCTTGCAATGACCTCGCCGCTGGCATCACGCACCGGCTCTGCCAGCTCGTAGTCCGAGGTGCGCTGTTTGAAACCTTCGAGCCGCCACGCCGCATCGGTGCCCAGCGGCCCTTGCAGCTCAAGCGCGCCAAGGCGTTCTCGCTCAGCGGTGGTGCCGCGCAGATGCAGCCCGGCACCGAAATCTGACAACCGTTGCTGCGGAATCCGTTGCGATACGATGTTCACCAACCCGCCGCTTGCTCCCGAGCCGTACAGCAGCGTTCCCGGACCACGTAACACTTCGACTTGCTGGCTGTTGAACGTGTCGGCAGACACGCGATGATCGGGCGACAGACTCGACACGTCGCCAACCCCGAGGCCCGATTCGGTGATGCGGACACGCGCGGCGTCCTGACCGCGGATGATCGGGCGGCCTGCCCCGGCGCCGTATGCCGAAGACTGCACGCCAAGCTGCCGCGCGAGGGTCTCGCCGAGCGACGTTCCCTCCTGCAGACGCAAGCTTTCACCCTGCAGGAGACTGATAGGTTGCAACGCATCGAGTTCGGTGCGCGGCAGTGGCGTCAACGTAATGATCACTCGGTCGAGTGACTGAGTAGGCGCCGGCGGGGACGATTGCGCAAGTACCGCAGGTACAGCAGCAAGCGGCGCGAGCGCCGCGGTCACGGCGCGCACAAGTACGCTCCGCGCAAATTGTGTTGCATTCATTTTTCTTTCGTTCCATTCGTCTTGAGCGCGTTCGATCGAACGCCAACACCGGTGGCAAACGCGCACCGGCAGGAGTGTTAAGAGGAAATGTCAGGCGCGCGGCGGCGCGCGTGACTGGAACGGAAGATGCGGGGAATTATCGGTGACCGCGAAATTGAGCGTCGCCGAGGTGAAATGCACCGGCAGGGCCGCAACCGGTGCAGGCAAGGCGGACGGCGTGCCGTCGGCCAACGTGGCGGCGTCGTACGCCGCACAGTCATGCCCGCGGTCATTGCCATGGTCATCGTTGGACGAAAGCCCAGGCCAGCTCGAGGCCTGCGATTGCGTCCAGGGAGCGTGCCAGATCCGATGCGAAACGCCGGCGCTCTGCGCGCTGATCAGCGCGATTGCAAACAGAGTAACCGACGCCGCGCGGGCGAATGAAAAAACTTTGAGGTGCTTGCGCTGGATTAACCACATGGCGAACAAATTATGGCGCATACCGACGGCACATGTCCGACCTGCGTAGATCACTCACCACGTGGCGTGCCGGGTACTAATACCTCCTTTAGTTCTGCAAGAGCCTTGCGATTGATCACAAGCGACCGACCGCGCGGCAACTTTGTTCCCATGGCACATGTCCCGACCCGCAGTTTGACCAAATCGCAGCCGCGCAGTTTGCTGTCGATGCGCAAGTTAAACAACGCGAGTTCTCGCAGCCGGTTGAGCTTTACGGTTTATCCCGTGCCGCTTGCGTCGCTGAAGCTGAACGGGCATGTGCGCAATCTCACCGATGAGCAGATCCGCGTTCACACGTCGCTTCGAAGGACTTTGCGCCGCTGGCGGGACGCTCCGACTGGCTCGGGCTACGCTCGAATCTGTAGTGCGCGGCCGCAGCCCATCGACGACCGAAGATTATGCGGCGGAGGCCGTTCGGATCATCGCTGCCAATTCCATCAACGCGCAGATCCGGGCCCGCAATCAATTCGATGCAGCGCTCGCATTCGACGCCAAGAAGGTGGAGTCATGCGCGCGCGGCTGCGATTAATCGCTGCCTTGGCCATTGCGTTCGAGATCCCCCTTACGCTCATGGCACTCGCTTATGCGATAACTTGGTTGGTGATGCGATGAGAGCCGTCAGCGATCTGCAGCATCCACCCCGGGTACGCACGACGGCCGACGAGGAACGTGCACGTTATGTCGTCGCACAGCTTGACGATCTGCACCAGCAAGTTCGCATGCTGATCGACGTCGCTGAAACGCTGCTCGGCCAGTTTGACCAAATGGAACAGCTCGTTACTAAGGCTCAATGTCCGCTCGGGCAATGCCACCGCCAAAAAAAAGCCGAAGACCATGAAGTCGCGCTGGTTGTTCGTCCGATGATGTTCTCCCTGTGTGATCGGACGAGTCTTCGTCGTTCGGTTGGACGAGGCAGAACGGCCGTCATCGTATTGACTTCTTCGACTACTTACTACTAGAGTTTTAGTGCCCACCGACATGCAGGGTTCAGCTGCACCGGCAGGGCTTCCCACCAACGACTACAAAGGAGTCGAGGATGGACAAACGCAAGTCTAATGTTCGTTGGACCCTCGCCGCGCTCGCGGTGGCTGCAGTGCTCACCGCGATAGTTCTGATGATGGAGCAACCGCCACCGGCAATTGCTTCTGTCAAAAGTGCGCTTGGCTTGCAACGTGATACGGCAGCAGACGCGCCACGCGCCAAGCCGATCTGCACCTCGCCGGTCAACCCAAACGTCGCCGTGCCAATCGACTGCATCCCGCAGCACCTTGCGAACCTGCCGCCCGACCCCGGGCCCGCAGGAATGAAAACCATCGAAGGTATCGACTCCGACAAGGACGGCGTGCGCGACGACGTGCAGCGGTTCATTGCGGAGAACTATGGAGACTCTCAGCGGGCCGTATTGGCACTGACGGGTCTGGCCAAACTTGCCTTGAAGGAGGTTGAATTGGGTGACTCTGTAAGCAAGGAGCAAGCAAAGACTTTGGCACCCGAAATCATGAAGGCGACGGTCTGTTTCTCACGCTCTGTGAGCGAAGAATTAATCAACAGGCGCGCATCAGAATTGGTTCAAATTAAAGTTACCAATACACCAGAGCGCTACGAGCGATTGCAGAAGTTCGAAAACCTGCTTGCGGGCGTCTACCCCTTAAACACCGCTCCTACTCCTGAGGTGTGCGGTTACGACCCAGCCTTATTACCTAACTAACACAAGAGGAGAGAAACAAAATGAAAGCCTGCGTCATTTTTGCTTTGGCATGGGTGTGGTCGAGCATGGTAAGTGCCGAAACCATTAACCCGATTGATCGGAAACTTGACGTTTGCGGCAGGTATGAAGTGTTTCACATCAACGGGATCGATACGTCGCTAAGTGCCGCTGCTTTGAATCTTGACCGATTGGCGCGCGCCTACGGCAACGCGCACGACGGGCATCTAATTAACTACTTCGTGACACACAATAGATCGGCGGGCTTCGTCGGAGACGTCCAGCAAACGTGGCTTCAGATTCTGCGTGATTTTCCGAGTCTTTCGTGGGGGATTGTTCTGGCCGTTATTAAAGGCTTTGATCGTCCTGAAATGACGCCGGAACTGATGGCGGAGATTCGTGCTCGCTTTGATCGACTAAATCTCATGGTGCCCGACGCTGCGGGCGCTGACCTCCTCTACATACAAGGTCAGGTTCAGGCGCAGCACGAGACGGGTTCTAAGTAACTTTTCGTAGCGCATTCGCAAGGGACGATCTTCGCAAATGATCTTTATGATGCCTTAGGTTCGGGCAGTGTGATACCCGCCGCATCAATGTGTATCGTGTCGGTAGCGAACGTAACGACAGGCGTGCGTGGTGCCTTCTCGTCTTACGTTACCAATCGTAGAGACCTCATCGTCAATGGCCTGCGCGTTTTCGTTTCACCGGAAATTTCGCCGTGGAACGTTGATCTGCCTTTTACCCGTAACGATGCGGCTGGACATAATTTCGTAGCAGTGTATCTGGCCTTCGCGCGAGCCAGGATCGTCGCCAGCATGCAACAAGCGCTTTCGCAGGCGGCAGGCACGCCGAACGGAAGGAATCTGATAGGCGGGACCAGCCTGAACGACTATCGTTTGTATGGTTGGGGGGGTTACCTAGATTGCTCGATTGGTCCGAATCGCCCGCAATCATGTCCCGCCATTGATACCGGCTTTGACATGCCGCTGGTGCGTGGCGGAACGGCGGTCACTCCTCCCGAATGGCGACCGGGATCATTTGAGGAAACCGTTGCCCTTGCGAATGCGCATGCTGATAGTTGCCTCGGTTACGCCGACCTCTCGTGGCAATACCACCGCACGCCCGCGTTCACCCCGCCCATATATGGATATTACTGCGGACAAAACGGATCAAGCTGGGAGTTAAGCATGATCTTTAGGGTCCTACGCAGTGCCGACTCTTTAGAGCGCCTGACTAATTCTAGCTTCTCAACGACAACAGGAGGGACGGGCGTGACGATAAGATGCATGTGCCGCACCCCTTCGGCATAGAGAACGACGGCCCTTCGGGGCCGTTTTTACGTTGGTAGCATTTCGCGCCAGGACATGGCCGACGTGCGCGAAATCGGTCCTCAGATTAGGCAGCTTGCCGACCGCTCGCGCCTTGGCTAAATTCGGCCACGTGAGCGACTGGCCAACGCCCCAATTCGTGAAGCAGGAAAAAATGCTCGAGCTCGAGCGCGAGGCGCGCGTGCGTAGCAAAGACAAATTCGCCTACACGAGCGAAGAAGCGGCCAAGCTGCTTGAATCGAAGCTGAACGCCCGCGCGCATGACGCGCTGGGCAGTTGGCGCCGGCGCTAGGGTAGTTGCGCTTTAGCGATCGCGAGCGCGGTCAGAATCGCTGCGACCAGAGACTGCGCCTCCCCTGGGTCGAGGCGTTCGAGCATTGCCTCCACCCTGTCGAAGATGGCATCGAGTCCGCGCTCAGCTTGGCTCATGCGCTTGCGTTCGAGCGCCGCGAAGTCACTCTTCAGCCGAACTTGCCCTCGAGCGCGGCAACGACGAACCGCTCGAGCACGGCGATGCGGTCGCTCATCGCGCCCTTCTCGACCTCGGCAGCGTCGATTCGGGCTTGCACTGTCGCCAGGCGCGAGTCGATGTACTTAGAGACCGCGC
>JACCYC010000072.1 GCA_013696665.1 Burkholderiaceae bacterium
AACTTCCCACTGGGAAAACGAAAGGCCCGCGAGTTGGTGCTGCAGCAAAACGCAATTCAAGAGCGTCACAAACGAGGACTCTCTCGGCTCGGTCCAAAATTTTCCTACTTGAAGCGCCAACAGGGAAAACGTTAAAGAATTGCGTTCATTCGCTGCACCATGCAAATAGTTAACGCTATTTGCAATGAGGTGCATTGTGCCGCGGACGAGAAAACCACGCATTACGCCTGAGGAGTTCGACAAGCTGCCTGCTGGCGGCTTGATCGGCGTTGCTGACACTGCGGCGGTCTGCCGCGTATCTGAGTCCACCGCCTGGCGGTGGATAGCTCGAGGCATTCTGCCAGGAACAATCGAAGGCACAGGCAAGCTGAACGTGGGTCAGGTACGTCGCCGTCTGGCCTGGCAGGGCGGCAAGGAATGACCGCCCCAAAAGGCAACGCCCGCTGGCGGCGGGCGTTGGGACTGCGGGCATTCGTGCGGCAACTTCAAAATCAACCTAGGCGCGGAAAGCATACCGCAGCCGGCGAGCAGTGCAATGGCCGTCTGTAGCGGGTGTTCCCGAATCTTTAGCCGACCGCCCGGAACGGAATGGAGGACTCGATGCGGGCGCTGCTCGTATGCGAGCAGAGACACGCGGCAATCCGCGGCTGTCCTGGATGCGTTGCACTGTGAAATCGGCGTCGAGATGTCCCAGCACTGCAAACCACTACTCGCACTTGCCGATCCGGACTTACATGCCGGATCGCAATCGGCAGTCGAGCAAACACGCTGGCTGGAATCGGTGCTGCAAAGGTTGATGCGATGACCGAATCCGAAGTTGATTTCGAGTGGCTTCGCATCGCCGTCGAAAGCGTGGCATCGCCAGAAGCCATCTATTCCACCAAGACGATCGATGCATTTCTCAGCGCCGAACGTCACGACGCAGCGCGCGCCGCGCTTTGGCGTGAAAAGCTGCCAAATGCAATAGAACGCGAATTTCGGCGCCGCGTGGCCGATATTCGCAAACTGAAACTCAACGGCGCGCACGAGCATGACGTCGAGTCGCCGCGCGTGCTCGACCTGGTAGCGCTCGCTCAGCGGGACCCGACCCCGCCGCGGTTCATCGTCGAAGGTTGGCTACCCGAAGGCGAGGCCACGCTTTTCGCGGGGCATGGTGGATCTGGCAAGTCTGCGATTGCCCTGTACTTGGCAGTCTGCATCGCAGCCGGCGTCGAGTTCTTCGGCCTGCGGGTTGAGCGAAAGCGAGTTGCGTACTTCTCGCTCGAGGACGGCGAAAACATTTTGCATTGGCGTTTGGCTCGAGTCTGCGATTGGCTCGGAATCGATATCGCGAGCCTGAAAGATTGGCTGGTGCTGATCGACGCCACGGCCGGCGATGCGGAACTCATGACCGAGACCCGCGAGGGCATGGCGCTGACGAGTGCCTATGAGTGGATCAAGGCATGCGCGCAATCGGTCGACGGCATCGTGATCGACGGTGCGTCCGATGCATTTGGCGGCAACGAGAACGAACGGCGCGCGGTGCGTCGGTTCGTCCGCGCTTTGCGTCGGCTGATCCGAGCAGATGGATTCGTGCTACTCCTGGCTCACGTCGACAAGGCAACCGCCCGGGCCGGCGACGCGACGCAGGCATTCAGCGGGAGCACCGCCTGGACGAACAGCGTACGCGCGCGCTGGTACTTGCGGGCAGATGGCGAGGACGGCTCGTTGTTGATCGACGTGAAGAAGTCCAACCATGGGCCTGACGGCGCATCGATGCGCCTGTCGTGGAACGAGACTGCGCACCTGTTCGTCGCTGAGATGGCGGTCCCCACATCGCGGCTGAGCCGTGAGCTCGCAAGGTCCGCGGAGCGCGAGCACATCCGGTCTCTTGTTTCATCGGCAGAGCTCGCCGGCGATCCGCTGCCTGCTGCACGCAGCGGCGGCCGTACGTGTCACCAAGTGGCCGAAGCACACGGCTTGGCTGCCTCACTGTCGGGTCGCCGTGGCAAGACTAGGTTCTATCTGCACCTCGACGCACTGAAGGCCGAGAAGATCATTCACGTCAAGGCAATCCGTCGACCAAATCGACATCCTGCAGAGGTCTATTCGACCCGTGTAGACGCTGCGCCGGAGACGGCACGCAACGCGGCAGAGACAGCACATGCGCCGGCGAAGGAACAGCTTGCGCCAGAGACGGCACATTGAGCCATATGTGCGCATACCCCCCATACCCCCCCGTGCCGTGTGCCACGGCTGGCGCACTGGGATGTGCGCCGCCGCTGACGCAGTCACCCAACCGAATCCAAATCTGGCCGCCGGGGGGGCGTACCTAAAATAAAGCGCCGAAAGAATTTTCGGGGACCGCGCAGCTAACTTCACTCCGCTAAATTTAGACAAATCGCCAACGCATGCCCGATAGCTCTTTTCAATGACAGAAACCGAGTTCCAGGCGGAATGCCTGCGACGTTTCGACCGGATCGAGGCCATGTTGGAACACCTTTTGGGCGACACAACGGGTGCGTTGCTGCGCCAGGTAGCACGGGTTGTGGGCTCCAATGAGTTCGTTGCAGCCGAAGTCACTGCGCTGGCAGAAACCGACACCAGGCTGCGCGAAGCACTGAAGTCGGCAATAGGTCTCGAGTCGGCTACGCGGCGCCTGGGGAAGCTGCTGGCGCGTTGCGAAGGTCGCTCTATGGGCGGAGTGCTCGTCGCGCGGCACGGTGATTCCAACGTCGGCGGAGTTTGGGGAGTGAAACTCACTTTGCCCCTAGCCGCCGCATCGATTCGATTCGATCATGCGGGCACATTCACAGAACGCGAAACTCATGGAATCAGTCCGCCCCTTTAACGCCGGCACGCTCGCCGGTCGAGCTCTGATGAGCGAAGCCCTCGCCAAGGATGGCTCGGCAGCTGCCTACGCGCGTAACCAAAACTGGATAGATCGCTCAGAGGTGGCCGGGTACTTGGAAACCAAAGCCGCTGTCGGGGCGCTCGGCCATGTCGGCATCGATGGTGGCGACGGATTCGGCCGCGTAGGCGCTGACTTTTTATCTTCCGCGGCGGAGTTTTCGTTGCTTCAACAGTTGCTCGATCTGGGCGCGCGACCGGCGCAGCCCGACACGCGTAGCTACGCCATCGCGCAGCCGGTCGGCGCCAGGGTCGCAGAAGGCGTCGCTTCGCCGGTGCAGACGCGCGCAGTCACTGCCTCGACCCTGCCGGCCCTGAAACACATCGGCGGGCCCCTGGTGGCAACGAAAGAAACTTTGCGAGCCGCGGAGCAATCCGGCGCGAGCCTGGAACGCTGGTTGTCGGCACAACTGGCAGTCGGTGCCTATCGCGCCGAAGACCGAAGTATGTTGGACAGTTCGTTCGCGCTCTCTCTGACGTTCGGCCTGACGCCGATCGCCAGCACTGGCACGACAGTTAATGCGCTGGATGTCGACCTCAACGGTTTGTTCGGTACATTCACCGGCGACCTGCGCACTGCCGTGCTGGTTGTCTCGCCGGCCGTGGCGCTGCACCTGGGATTGCTGCGATCGAGTGGTCCGGCCGCTTTTCCTGGCATCGGCATCAACGGCGGGCAGTTGGCTGGCGTGCGCGTGTTGGTTTCGAGCGGCGCCGACAACGGTGCCACGTCGATGGCGGTGCTGATCAGTCCTTCACTTCTGCAAATTTGGCGCGGCCCAGTCAATCTCGAAGCATCGCGCCAAGGTTCGCTGCAAATGGATACCGCACCGACGCAAACGTCGCTGACGCCTACCGCATCGACGACGGTGTCGATGTTTCAAACAAATAGCGTCGCGTTGCAGGCTTCGATTTGGGGCGGCTGGACTGCCGGTGCGGGCGCAGTTGCGTTGATTTCCAACATCGCGTTATGAGGACCGACGCCGAACGCGTTGCCGAGATTGTCGCAGCGCTCGAAGCCGCGCCTGGTACGCGCCTGCCTGCAGCTGACGATCCGTACGCAAACGCCGGCATTGCCGAATTGCTGACACGCATCGAGCAGCTCGAATCAAAGCCGCGCGCCTGGCGCTTTACCGTGGTTCGCGATTCGGCCGGCTACATCACTTCGATCGAAGCGAGTCCAGAATATGTCCACTGACCAAACCGAAGCGCTGGCCGACGCTGTCTTCATAGCCGTAAAAAGCTACATAGACCGCCGCGAGGTTGAAACGCAGCGCCAGGCGGCTGCCCTTGAAGCGCGGGTGCAAGTGCTCGAACGCATGCTGATCTTATCGTTGCAGAATCGGGTGCCAACCGGCGAAGCGCGCGCCTTTGATGCAACGCGCCTGGCCGATGCGCTGCGAACCGAGTTGCGCGGCAATTGATCATTGCGCTGGCGAGGACACGCGCCAGACTGGGCGGACTGCGGTCGCGGCCCGGCCCCTTACGCACCGATGCCAACGAGTAGCGACTTGCAACAGCTGATGCGGGAAATCGGTCAGACCGTGCGCGAGCACATCAAGACGCAGCATCAGCAGCTGACAGCCGACACCGCCGACGCGATAGCCGAGCAATTGCGACCGATGAAGGCCCGCATCGATAAGCTCGAGCAGCAACTTTCCAGCGCGAACAAGCAGCTCGCAGCGCTCGAACGCAAGCGCGCATGAGCCAAGCTGAGCGCGGACTTAATGCCATCTTCGGCAGGATGGAGGAAATGCTCGAACGCCTCGACCCAGAGGAGGCGCAGTCTCTGTTTGCAGCAATTCTGACCGCGGTCGCGATCGGTACAGCGCGACTACCCTAGCGTCGGCGCCAACTGCGCTGCGCGTCCTGCGTATGGGCGCTCACCTTCGATTCGAGCAGCAGCTTGGCCGCTTCTTCGCTCGTGTAGGCGAATTTGTATTTGCTACGCACGCGCTCCTCGCGCTCGCGCTCAAGCATTTCCTGCTTCACTGATTCGGGCGTCGGCCAGTCGCTCACGCGCGCACTGTAGCGAAGCCGCAAACGCAAAATCAAGTGCACGGTCTGCGCACTTGAACTTCAAACCTCGATAACGAAAAACTCGGCCTTCGAAGTGCGCACCGCTGAAGCTAGCGTCCATTAGCTGACCGAGCGATCACGGATGTCCCTGAGCTCATCGTGCAAGTCGTCGACCATGCCGCGTGCGAAGGTTGTGCTGCGGCGGGCCTCGCCGGTGGCACCGACCACATATTCACGGCCCTTGTACATCGCCGCATATGCGATGCCGAGAATTTGTCCATGCTCGGCATCGGCCAGTAACCGCTGCAGGCATTCGATCGTGTCGCATGACAGCGGGTCGCGTACGAGACGAAACGGCTCCTTCTTAGTTCCCATTTTTCTTCCTGGCGCGCCACGAGGGCTCAAAAAAACGGCCCCGAAGGGCCGTCTCCGTCAGCCTTGATTCTTCCTGTCTGACAGGAATCCACGCACCGTTAAGCCAGCAACGGCTCCTGCTGACAACACGACTATCCACATCAGGACTGGCAGCCCTGATGTGATATACGCGGCTGAAGTGGCGATGGTCACCAGCGACAGCACGAAGGCTGACTTCATAATCAACGAATCAGTCATGATGGGCATTTGAGTCTGCAAATCACATCACCCACGCCGCCCCCGCCAAGGCAAGCGAGTCCGGTCGCACCGCCTGCTGATAAGCAACCCGCTGGGCCACCCACGAAGGCCCCCCCGATGCAGGCGGCACCGGCAAAACCCGCGCACACCGAGAGCATCATGTCCCTTTGTTCATCGCATAGATCTAGGCAGTCTCGACGGGGCATCGGCGGGGGGTTCAGATCCCAGCGGCTGGTGTACCAATTGTTATTGTCACAAAGGTCATATCCGCAATCCCTCATGTATTCGCCAGTGATGTAGTCCCCCCAACTTGCCACGATGCCGGTAAAGTCAACTTCATCGAGTTCATAAAAGAGCGCTGCGGGCCTCATCTCCCACGGCTTCTTGACGGCCCGCTTCTTGGGCTGCGGTGGGTTACCGGCTGCATCTAGGATCATCATGCAGACCGAAGACGGCTCTGCCACGCACAGATACTTCCCGTCCACTGCACTGACCAGCACTGATCTACCATCCGGGGCCGCAAGGACCCCGTAGTCGCTCAGCTTATTCACGTTGACCGCCCGGCAATCGAGGCCCGCACGGAAGCCTGTGGTCACTGTGCAAGCCTGCATCAGGGTCGGACTGTCAACCTGCAGCAGCACCGTCTTGCCCTTGACGTCTACCCCCATTGTTCGCTTCGTGGCCAGTTGGCCTAGAGCATTGCAGTGCTTGCGCCCCGCGTCCTTGCAGAACACGACATTGTCGTCCCGGATTAGAACTTCCTGCTTGCCGTTCCCCTCGAAGTTCCCGGGGATGACATTGGTTACCCGCCGCGGCAGGAGCGCCCTGCCGATAGGCGGGACAGCGGAGGACTGCATGACCTGCAGCAGGGTCGGTTCAGTGGATTCAGTAGCTTCGATCTGAGCCTGCCCGATGCAGGGCAGCAGCAGCAACCCGAGTAGCAGGCGTTTACAGTTGCGAGTGTTCATCTTCGACTCCTCATTAGTCGTTGGTGGGAAGCCCTGCCGGCGCAGTTAACCGCTGCGTCGGTGGGCACCTGCGTACAGTGGACGCGCTCCTGCGGGAAGTCAACGGAAGCTTCGTGGGAGCGAGCGGAAGGCTCGGAGTCGCGGCCCAAGCCTTTGCAAACACAGGAAGCGTAGCCCCACGACTACGGTTTGCCGTTGCCTGTCAAGCGGCCAATCAGCGTAGCTTCGCGCATCTTCTGATCGGCCCACGCCTCGAGGATGCTGCGTACGATCTCAAACCGCGAGACCCGCCGTTGCACGCTTGCACTTTGATGCACGGCCACGGCGTCGACGACGTCGATCACGTAACGCGCGACGTGTCCGCGCAGTTCGAATTGCTCGCCATTGGTTTCCGCCTTCATGATGCCAACCCCACTAGGGCGTACACCAGAATGAGAATGCCGAGTGGGATGGCGATTCCGGCAGCAATCACGGCGGCGATTCTGAGCGCCGAGCTCATGACTGCACCTTGACGGGATCGAACGCGCAGGCGGCGTCGTGCTCGTTCCTGGCTACGATCGAGGCATGGATTGCGTTGGCAGCTCGCACGCGGACGATAACGAAGTCATCGTTGGTGGCGGTGCGGGCATTGATTCCCTTCGGCAGAAGGCAAACTTCGTACAACGAACCGCCGCGGCCGGGCGGTATAGTTTTGTCGCTCATTTCTCGACTCCTAGTTAGTCGGGTTTGGGAAGTGGCCGGTCGGGTGCGGAAACACTCGATCGGCTGCGCCTTGCTACTGCATGTTCACTCTCTGGCCTGTCTGATCCTTTCTCTTAGCCACACGGGACCGCCCAGGCGCAGCAGCTTGCGGTACTGATCCTCCGTCACAAGCACTCGCACCATGCGCGATAAGCGCTCGGTGTCGGGCAGCTTCGGTCGACCTGGTTTGGGTGTGTGTGATGCCATGTAATAATCATGGCAGTAAATCTAGCAACGAGTCAAGCGATATCGCTTACGTCTTGCCTGTAATTCCAATTTTTCGACTTGCACACGCAGTGCACACGCAGACCCGGAGAGGCGCGCCAAACCTAGCTAATGTATCCAATCCATCATTGGAGCAACACAAAATCGCCATCGAGTTTGAAGATCAGCAGGCACAGTCGCAGACTATCAGCAGGCAGCGGCGTCAAACTTCCCTTGTTATCGGGAAGATGACGCGTTAGCCTGCCCTGATGCTGATCGTCATTTCCTGTTGCGTGCTTCTGATTGCGCTGACGACGCTGATTCATTACGAAATTCTGCGTGGCGTGCACATGGCGCTTCCGCGGTTGAAAATTCCGGCCCGCACGAAGCTCTTGGTCGTTATCTTCGCCGCATTCTTCGCCCACGCGTTAGAGATCGGGTTGTATACCGTGACGATCTTTGGATTGATCCGTTACATGGACGCGGGCACGCTAAGCGGCGGTGAGACAACGCTGCTCGATTGCCTCTATTTCTCTGCAGAAACTTTTACTTCACTTGGCCTGGGAGACATCGCGCCAACGGGCCCGGTGCGGCTCGTGGCGGGTACCGAAGCACTTAATGGACTGTTGTTGATCGCCTGGTCCGCTTCGTACACTTATTTGTCCATGGAAAAATTTTGGACGCCGTCGCACAAGCACGCGAGCGATCACCGTCCTGACTAGCGAGCGGCCGTTTGCATATCAACGCACGGTTTATTTGTCGGTTCGCCAGGGCAATAAGTACGAGGCACCGTCGTGCTCGCCGCGCAATGCAGTGACGCGGTACGTGGCATGCAGATTCTGGTCAGTTAAAACGTCCGTTGGCAAACCGGTCGCGACAACTCGTCCAGCATCGAGCAGTATCAGGCGGTCACAAAAACGCGCCGCCAATGTAATTTCATGAAGAACCACGACCACAGTGTGACCGGCGTCAGCACGAGCCCGGAGAATTTCCATCACCTGTAGCTGATGGTAGGGGTCAAGGGCCGCAACGGGCTCGTCCGCGAGCAGCGCGCTGCCTCCGACCGCCAAAGCACGCGCGAGCAGAACGCGCGCAAGCTCGCCGCCAGACAGTGTGTCAACGACGCGTCCGCGCAGATGCGAGGTATCGGTGTCGTGCAATGCGTCGCTAATCTGCGCATCACCCTGCGTGTCCTGCACTCCCCATGTTGGAGCATATGGGAGCCGCCCGAGCGCGACCAGCCTTTCGACAGTAAGAGGCCAGGCGACGGGGCCACGTTGTGAGAGATAAGACAGCGCTCGTGCAAATTGCTGCGGAGCGAAGCTGCTTCGCGGGCGCCCGTCGTACCATGTATCGCCGCGCGCGGAGTTTCGCAGTCCGGCCAGCACCCGTAGCAGCGTTGACTTACCTGCGCCGTTAGGACCCACGATACCTAGCAACTGGCCACGCTCTGCGGCCACCGTCACGTCATTTAACAACGTTACCGTGCCAGCAACGACAGTGATGGCGTCGGCACTGATGCGCATCAGATTGTCTGGCGCCGAAGTCGCATCACAAGCACGAGAAAAAACGGCGCACCGATCAAGGCGGTGACGACGCCGAGCTTCAGTTCAGGGCCAATCGTGATCAAGCGGATCGCAATGTCCGCGGCCAGCACGAGCACCGCGCCAGCCAGCGCACTGACAATTAATAGTTGGCTCGGTCGATGACCCACCCAGGGCCGCATTAGATGCGGCGCGACCAGTCCTACAAAGCCGACTGCGCCAGTGACGGCCACACCGCTACCGACCGCCAGTGCCGTGCCCAACACCAGCAGCAGTCGTTGCCTGCCAACGCGAACACCCAGGCTTGCGGCGGTGTCTTCACCGAGCGTCAAAGCATCGAGCATGCGACCACTGGTCAGCAGCAAGGCGCAGCCGATCAGCATCAGCGGTGCGGCAAGCTGCAGGTGCGCGGTACTGCGGTCCGCGAGCGACCCCATCATCCAGAAAACGATCTCGGTCACAGCAAATGGATTGGGCGATAAATTGAGAGCGAGCGCGGTTGCGGCGGCCGCAAACCCGTTGATCGCGACGCCGGCAAGAATCAGTGTCAACGTGCTGGCCTCGCGGCCTGCGAGGGCGTAAAGCAAGACCACTGCGAGCAAGGCACCCGCGATGCCCGCCAGTGGCAGCGCCAGCGGAGCCAACACTGAGGCGCCACTGTAGAACGCGATGACGGCGCCGAACCCAGCGCATGAAGACACACCGATGATGCCGGGTTCGGCGAGCGGGTTGCGCAGCAGGCCTTGCAGTGCCGCGCCAGCCAGACCTAGGCTGCTGCCGACAAGCATCGCGAGAAGTGTGCGGGGTACGCGCAGTTCCATCAACACAAGTGTTGCGATGGTCGCCTCCCCGCGCCACCAGTGCACAACGGTCTGCGCAACGTCCAGCGAAGCAACACCAACGCCGAGCGAGCCGATAGCGAGCACCACCATGACGAACAAAAGCCCGCCGATCAGCACACCCGGCCCGCTGGCAGATCGCATCACGTGCCCGGCGCTTGTCGACGGCAAACGCACCCTTGCATGCCTTTGATCAGGGGCTCACATCGGTCGCCGGCAGCCGCTGTGCGGCTTGCTGCAGCAGTCTCACAGCGTCGACCAGACGCGGGCCCGGGCAGCTCCACCACGCCGAGGGCACGCTGACCACGCGGGCCCCGGAGTACCGCTGCCCCAGCACCGGGTGTTGCAACACCTCGTACGCCAGCGCCGGCCCGCTGTGATCAGCGCTGTTGACGATGAGTAAATCGGGCCGTGCGAACAACAACAGTTCGAGCGGCAGTGCACCGTAGTTGTCGATGCGCCGTTCAACCGCAAGATTGCGCAAGCCCGCCCGGCGCAACAAATCATCGACTAGCGAACCGCTTCCGATTGTCAAGCCGTTGGGTTGATACACAGCGGCAACGGGTTGCGGGCTGCGTGCCGGATGAACGGGCAATGCAGAAAGACCGCTGACAATGTCTTCCACCAGCTCCGCGCCACGCCCCTCTGCGCCAAGCGCCGCCGCCACCGTCTTGATCTGGGCCAGAGCGTCGTCGACACTGCGAGGGACATCGAGCTCGAGCACAGGGATCTTAAGCCGACGCAACAACGAAACCGCAGTGCGCGCGGTGTACGCCCCCGCAATGACGAGGTCGGGGCCAAGCGGCACAACATCTTGGGCCAGCCCGCGATTGACAGGAAATTTATGTGCGATATCGGCCACATTCGACAAGGCCGCGTCCCGCGCAAGCCAGGTGATTGATTTGACAGTGCCGGGCTGACCAAGACGTATCGCGAGCTCGTCGGCGCACAAGTTCAGCGAGACAACGCGCTGCGGCGGCGCCGCGTTTGCGGGGGCCAGAGCAAGCATCAGTATTGACGCCACCAGCACGCGCGGCGGCATTTTAGAAACTGGCCTGCAAGCCAGCGTAATAAGCCCGGCCGCTCGGTCGATACGAAAAGATCTCCTCGTAGTTCTGGTCGAGCAGATTCTCGACCCGTGCAGTGATGCTCCAATAACGGCTCAGCGCATAACTACCCGCAACCCGTACCAGCGTGTAGTCGCGCAACGTCACGCGTTCGGCACTGAAGGTTGTGAATTCAAGATCCTGCTGGCGTCCGTTGTAATCCACCGCCAGAGTCAGCACAGCAGGCGCAGTAGAAAGCGTATACGTCAGCGCGGCCGATGCTGCATGGCGCGGACGGCGCACCTCCAATTGCCTGTCGGGCTGCGTTGAATGCAGGTAGGTGTATGTGGCCCATACCGCAAGCTGATCGCTGGCCGGATATTGCGCCTCGACCTCGAACCCGCGCCGCGTGCTTCGGCCCGCCAGATTGGCGACGCTTGAGCGAAACGTTGCCGTGTCAAACGTAGTTGCAATCTCGTCGCGCAGATCCGCGCTGAAATAAGTGAGCGACAGGCGGCCGTTGTTGCTCATCGCAAAGTCAGCGCCAACGTCAAATCCGCGCGATTTCTCCGGTGTCAGCGCAGGATTAGGCGTAAAGCTATCGGGAATGAAACCGAACAACTCGAAAAACGTCGGGTTTGCAATAGCGGAGCCGTAGCTCGCGCGCAGCTTCAGTCGCTGTCCGACCGGCTGCGCCAATGTTATCCGGTACGTCGTTGCATCTTCGAACAGTTGATGCTGGTCGCGCCGCCCGGACAGCGTCACCGCCGTCAGGGACGGCAGGCGAATCTGGTACTCAGCAGCCAATCCCGTCTTGTCGTTTTCGCGAACCTGGTTCTGCTCGGACGAGGCGCTGGTTCCGCTGCTTTCAAATCGCTGCTTCTCGTGCTCTGCCGCAAATGTAAGTGTCTGCGGCACGATGGGTGAGCCAAAGCGCCATATCCCCTGATAGTCAAAGCGCGTCCGCTGCCCCGCGAATCCACCTGCGAAATTTCCGTCGGCAAACGTGTCTTCGTCAGATTGAGTTCGGGTGAAAGCAATTTGATGCTCGATCGGACCGGTGATCACCCGTCCACGAAGCGCGGCGTCAAGCTGATCGCCGGCGCTGCGCCGATCGTCGTCGATGACCAGGCCGAACGTGGGTGCCGGCGGAAATCCAAAATCCTGTGGATCGAACTGGCTTTTGCTTTCACGATATCGGAGCGATGCATCGAGTGCAAAAGAGCTTGAAGGAATCCACCCGGCCCGCGCGTAAAACGTCTGATTGCGATAGCCGTCGTTTTCCGATCCGAAACGCGAGACGTTTGTTCCATCCGTCTTCAATGCGTTGGCGGAAAGCGCGTAGCTGAACGAATCCGTGGCTCCGCGCACTGCAACTGCGCCGCTGGCGCTCGAGAAGGACCCGGCTTCGGCAGCCGCTTCAACCTGAACACCACGAGTTCCGCGCTTTGTGAAAACGCTGACCACACCGCCGATGGCCTCGGATCCATAAATCACGCTCTGAGGCCCGCGCAGTATTTCGATGCGCTCGACCTGCGCCGACAACAGGTGTGCGAAGTCGACCTCCGATGTAAACGGGTCATTGATCTTTACGCCATCGATGATGACAACGGTGTGGTTGGCCTCGGCGCCGCGAATTCGAACCTGAGTCACCGTCCCGACCGGTCCCTGACGACTGACCGCAATTCCCGGAATCGCGCGCAGAGCGTCAGACACCAAGCGAATCTGACGCTGCTCGAGCTCGGACGCGGTAATGACGCTGACGGTTGACCCGGTATCCGCCCAAGTTGCCGCTGCGCGGCTGCCGCTGATGACGATGCCTTCCAGCTGACCGGTTGCGCCTCGTGCCGCTGAAGTGGCACCCAGATTTCCCAATGCAGCGAGGATAACGACTCGCCAGATCGCTTCATACTTGACTTCAAAATAGTTTCGCATCGCACACCCGCGTCAGTATTTACGAGCGAGGTGGGGAAAGGGATGCAGCGAGGCGGAGCGCCAACTGCACACCATCGCCCACCGCGACCGCGCCGTGCATTACCGCAGAACGGCAATGCTCCTGTCAGGCCGGTCTCCGGACTCGTCACCGCATGCGCTACGCGCACGCTTGTAAATTGCACCTTCCCGCGTCAAGGACGCAGTGGCTAAGCACGCAATTCACTTTACTGACTTACCGTTGCGGGGGCAGTGCCGGAATGGTGTTCCACTTCACCGGCTTCCCGTTTCACCCAGCCTTGACTTGTCAAAGCCGGGCACCTGACGCCGAGGACTATACCGCTGATCGCGTCGAGATCTGCAACGCCGCCTAGGTACCGTATTTGCTCGAAAGCGATTTCCGAATCATTCACACAAGGGTCTGACATGAAACAACAAAAGCACCTTTACGAGCTCTTAAAAGATTTCAGTACAGCCATGTTGGTGACGCATTCACCGGACGGCCATATGCACGGACGTCCGATGGCTATCGCAGAGCTGCGCCCGGACGCCGATGCCTATTTCGTCACGGGTATCAATTCACCCAAGGCCGCGGAGATCGCTGCACACCCCGTCGTTACGCTGACCTTTCAAAGCTCAAATCAATACGCATCTTTATCGGGACGCGCGGAAATCGTGCAAGACCGGGCTCTGATAGATCGCTTGTACAAGGAAGACTGGAAAATCTGGTTTCCGCAGGGCCGGTCGGATCCAGCCATCTCGTTGATCAAATTTACCGCGCAGGATGGCGAATACTGGGACAACGCCGGCGCCCAGGGGCTGAAGTTCGTCTACCGCGCAGCCAAGGCCTATCTGAAGGGCGAGACGCCAGCCGAGGATCAAAAACAGCACGCCAAAGTTGATTTGTAATGGCCGGCGCCAGGAAGGAACCCTGGAATCGGCGGACACTTGCGCGATAACGCGCGCGGGTGCGAAATAAAAGTCGTCATATCTATCTGCGCTTCATGCCGAGTGATTACCGCTTCGTCGCATGCGTCTGGCGGCCCAAAGTTTCGCTTCTTAAAGTGCGGCCTCCCTTTAGGAGGACACATGAAAAAAGCAAACTGGAGCGCACTCGCAATCATCGCGGTCGGCGTTTTTAGCGGCTGCGCGCAGATGGCAAATCTTGCTGGCAGCTCCGCAGACCAACAGTGCAGCGCTTTGGCCCGAATGGAAGAGCTGCGCGTCAATGAAGTATTGAAGACGGAAACGGCGGGCGATGGGCAGAACATGCAGCTGCGCCTCGAAGACAGACTCGGCCGGCGCTTTACTGCGACGTGCGTCTATACAGCATCGGGCGCCCGCTGGTTGACTCCGCTGCCAACCAATATCTCACGCAAATGACCCGGCTGAAGCGACGACGGCGGGGCATCTCACCGCCGCCGGTGTTTAGCTGAATACGACTGCTTTACTTCGAACCACCGCCGGTTGCGGGCGGGGCACCCGAACCGCCTTTTGTTCCCTGCTGACCGGTGGTCGGATTGTTCGTCGTATTGCTTGAGGTACCCGGCGCCGCGCTTGGGCCCGGCGTTGCGCCGCCGGTTGTGCCGCTCGTGGGCGCTTTGCTGCTCGGCGCGCTGCTGCCTGGCGTGGTGCTAGTCGTGCCGGAACCGGGGGTGCTGGAGCCCGACGTGGACCCAGGGGTGGTGGTACCGGTGGTACCACTACTGGTTCCTGTTCCGCCAGTCATGCCACTCGATCCCGGGCCGCTACCGCTCATGCTGGTTGAGCCTGTGCCGGTGTTCCCGGCGCTTCCGCTACGCGAGCCACTCATCGTGCTGCCGCTCATCGAAGCGGTTCCGGTGCTGTCAACGCCAAGCGCTGATAACGTGGCCGCGTCAGTTGCATTGCCACCGGTCATGCCCTGGGCCTGCCTGAAACTACGCAAAGCTGCGCGGGTTTTCGGTCCCATTTTGCCGTCGACCGCCCCGGGGTTTTGACCCTTGTCGGTCAGCTGTTGCTGGATATTGCGGACCATTTCGGGACTCATCGATGCTGACGAGCCGCGCGCCGAAGCACCCATCATGCTCGCATCCGTGTTTGCCCGTGAACTTGCGCCGGCGGTTTGACTACTTGTGCTTTGCTGCGCGAACGCGGCCGGCGCGAGCGCCAGACACGCCGCAGCGATTGCTGTGTATTTGAATCTCATGGCCATGCTCCCTTATTGATGTGGTGTGACCCGTAGCATCCTCAAATGAGAATGCTGCGCCACGTGAGCAGGCAATTGAGACTCCTGGTTCCAAAATGCGGAGCAGTGTTTACCCGAACCTGAGCCGATTTAGGTTTCTCGTTGTGCACGTTTCCGTTCGTGCTCCTTCAGGTAACGCTTACGCAATCGAATGCTTTGCGGCGTAATTTCCACCAACTCATCATCGGCAATGAACTCAACTGCGGACTCGAGGGTCAGTGCGATCGGCGTAACGAGGTCGATGTGTTCATCCTTGCCGGAGGCCCGCACGTTGGTAAGCTTTTTTTCGCGCACGGGATTTACAACCAGGTCGTTATCCCGGGAGTTGATGCCGATGATCATCCCTTCGTAAAGCCTGTCGCCCGGGCTGACGAACATGCGCCCACGCTCCTGCAGTTTCCAGAGGGCGTAAGCAACCGCCTCGCCGTCGTCCTGGCTGATCAGCACCCCATTTCGCCGCTCGCCGACCTCGCCGGCGCGCAACGGACCGTAATCATCGAACACGTGACTCATCAACCCAGTGCCGCGGGTCAACGTCATGAACTCGCCCTGAAAGCCGATCAAGCCACGCGCCGGGATCCGATACTCCAGCCGCACCCTGCCCTTGCCGTCGGGTTGCATGTCCTGCAGATCGCCCTTGCGCCGCCCGAGCTCTTCCATGATCGCGCCCTGGTTTTGATCTTCCACGTCGACACTCAACATCTCGAACGGCTCGAGCCGCTCACCATCGACTTCCTTGAACAGCACACGCGGCCGCCCTACCGCCATCTCATAGCCTTCACGCCGCATGTTTTCGAGCAGGATCGTCAGGTGAAGCTCGCCGCGCCCCGCGACTTCAAATATCTGCTCGTCTTCGGTCTCCCGCATGCGCATCGCAACATTGGATTTTAATTCGCGCTGAAGCCGCTCGCGTAATTGCCGGCTTGTCACGTACTTGCCTTCGCGTCCTGCGAGCGGCGATGTGTTAACTTGAAAGTTCATCATCAACGTCGGCTCGTCGACCTTGAGCAGGGGCAACGCGTCTGGAAAATCAACCGGCGTCAATGTGCAGCCAATGCCGATATCGTCGAGGCCGTTGATCAAGACGATGTCGCCGGCAATGGCCTGCTCGACGACCTGCCGCTCCAGCCCCTTGAATGTCAGCACCTGATTGATGCGCCCCTTGGTGGTCGGCGCATTCTGTCCACCCTCCGGGCCGTGCATCACCAGCACTTCCTGGCCTGCGCGCAGTCGCCCGCGACTGATGCGGCCGATGCCGATCTTTCCGACGTAACTTGAATAGTCGAGCGAACAGATTTGCAACTGCAGCGGCTTGTCGGGATCGTCGTCGCGCACACGTACATGCGCCAGGATGGCATCGAACAGAGGCTTCATGTCGCCTTCGCGCACATCGGGCGATGTGCCCGCATAACCATGCAGCGCGGATGCGTAGACCACTGGAAAGTCGAGCTGCTCTTCAGCGGCACCCAGCTTGTCGAACAGATCAAACATATGGTTGACGACCCAGTCGGGACGCGCGCCGGGACGGTCGATCTTGTTGACGACGACGATCGGCTTCAACCCTTGCGCCAGCGCCTTGCGCGTCACGAAGCGCGTCTGCGGCATAGGTCCCTCGACCGCATCGACCAGCAGCAATACACCATCGACCATCGACAACACGCGCTCGACTTCACCGCCAAAGTCCGCATGTCCCGGCGTGTCGACAATGTTGATGTGCGTGCCTTCGTAATCGACCGCGCAGTTCTTCGCAAGAATTGTGATGCCGCGCTCGCGCTCGAGATCGTTGCTGTCCATCACGCGCTCGGTCATCTGCTGGTTTTCGCGGAAGGTTCCGGATTGCTGCAGCAGCTTGTCGACCAGCGTTGTCTTGCCGTGATCAACGTGCGCGATGATCGCGACGTTGCGGATTGGGCGTTTCATTAAAGGCTCTTTTCGCTTGAGATCAATCGTTCGGGCTCGACCACACCCCACTCGCTGATGGTGGCCGTGCCAAGTAGTTCGTTACCGCCATACACGCGCACGCGGCATCCGCGCGGCTCGGCATCCAGTGCCAGCCGTTGGCCAAGCCGAAACCGTGCTGCCAGAGTAGTGTCGAGTTTCACGACCTCCAAACTCGCAAGCAGCTCGTCTTCCGGAAGCAAACGTGCACGTCGTGCATCGAGCGACATCGACTCCAGATCGGATAGCGTCACCGCCTCTTCGACATTAAGCCGTCCGGCCCTGGTCCGGCGCAGCGCGGATAAATGGGCTCCGCATCCAAGTACACGTCCAATGTCTTCTGCCAATACCCGCACGTACGTTCCTTTACTGCAGTCAACGTCAACCGTGATCGCATCGGCGAGCTGCTCGATCAGCGCTAACCTCGACACCGTGATCGAGCGCGTCAGTCGCTCGACTTCAATCCCCGCACGCGCCAGCTTGTAGAGGGGCTGCCCAGCCTGCTTGATCGCAGAATGCATCGGCGGCATCTGGTCAGAAGTCCCGACAAAGCGTGCCAGCGCGTTGTCCAGCTCTTTGCGCGACACGTCGACTTTGCTTGATACAGTGACCACGCCTTCCGCGTCGCCCGTCGTCGTGGTAACCCCAAGCCTGATTGTGGCTCGATAGGACTTGTCCGCGTTTAACAAGTCGGCCGAAAACTTTGTCGCTTCGCCTAACGTGATCGGAAGCAGACCCGTAGCCATGGGGTCGAGCGTGCCGGTGTGTCCCGCTTTGCACGCATTGAGCAGTCGACGCACGATCTGCAACGCCGTGTTGGAGCCAATGCCACCCGGCTTGTCGAGCAGGAGCACGCCGTTAACGCGTTCACCGCGCGACCTCTTCACCAGACACCCCTAACCGGAAAGATCCTTGTTGGCCTGATCGATCAGCCGATCGATCTCGATGCCGCGCACGACGGATTCATCATGCACAAATGTCAGACGCGGGATCGTGTGAATCGTCAACCGCTTGAAAAGCAACGAATGAAAATACCCTGCCTTGTTATCCAGTATCTGTTGTGCCGCTTCGACCGGCGCACCGATGATCGTGAAATAAACCTTCGCGTGGGCATAGTCGGGCGTCACTTCGACCCCAGTCAACGTCACCAGGCCGGCGCGCTCGACCGATACTTCGCGTTGAATCATTTCGGCCAAATCGCGCTGAATCTGGTCGGCGATACGCAGGCCGCGGCCGGGTTTGGTTGCTGGTTTCATTAATCACAGGCACGACGTTGGGCTGGCACCTATGAAAGCGTCCGCGCCACTTCGTGCACCTCGAAAATCTCAAGCTGATCGCGCTCTTTGATGTCGTCGTAACCCTTGAGACTCAAACCACACTCAAAGCCAGCCTTGACTTCGCGCACGTCGTCCTTGAAGCGCTTCAGCGAATCGAGCTCGCCGGTCCAGATCACCACGTTGTCGCGCAACAGACGCGCTTTCGCGGTCCTGCGCGCGACGCCATCGAGCACCATGCAGCCTGCGACAGCACCAACTTTCGGCACGCGAAATATCTGGCGAATCTCCACCAGCCCCAGCACCTGTTCGCGCTGTTCCGGTGCCAGCAGGCCAGATAGTGCGTTCTTAACCTCATCCACCGCCTCGTAGATGATGTTGTAGTACCGCACATCGATGCCGTTACCTTCGGCAAGCTTGCGCGCGGATTGATCGGCACGGACGTTAAAGCCGATGATCACCGCCTTCGATGCAATCGCGAGGTTGACGTCGCTTTCGGTAATGCCGCCAACCTGCGCGTGCACGACTTGCACTTTCACTTCGTCGGTCGACAGCTTCACCAACGATTGCGTCAGTGCCTCCTGCGAACCCTGCACATCCGCCTTGATGATCAGCGGCAAAATGCGGACTGCGACGCCGTCAACGCTACCCTCGAACATGCCCTCGAGCTTGGCGGCCTGCTGCCTGGCCAGCTTGGTGTCGCGGAACTTACCTTGGCGATACAGCGCGATTTCGCGCGCCTTGCGCTCGTCGCCGAGAACGATCAGCTCATCGCCAGCGCCCGGCACGTCTGACAAACCTTGAATCTCCACCGGAATTGAGGGCCCCGCTTCGGTGATCGGCTTGCCGCCTTCGTCGAGCATTGCACGCACGCGTCCAAACGCCGAGCCGGCGAGCACAACGTCGCCACGCTTGAGCGTCCCGCTTTGCACCAGCACCGTTGCGACCGGCCCACGACCTTTGTCGAGTTGCGACTCGATGACCAGGCCCCTGGCCGGCCCGTCCTTGATCGCTTTGAGTTCCAGCACTTCAGCCTGCAGTAAAACGTTCTCGAGCAGCGTGTCGATTCCTTCGCCGGTCTTCGCCGACACCGGGATGAACGGCGACTCACCGCCATACTCTTCAGGCACCACTTCGTTGGCAACGAGCTCCTGTTTGACGCGATCCGGATTCGCTTCGGGCTTGTCGATCTTGTTCAGCGCAACCACCAGCGGGACGTTGGCTGCCTTCGCATGCGCAATGGCTTCCTTGGTCTGCGGCATGACGCCATCGTCAGCCGCAACCACCAGAATTACGATGTCGGTTGCTTGGGCGCCGCGCGCACGCATGGCGGTAAATGCTTCATGGCCCGGTGTGTCCAAAAACGTAATGATGCCGCGCGGGGTTTCGACGTGATACGCACCGATGTGCTGCGTAATCCCGCCCGCCTCGCCAGCGGCCACCTTTGTGCGACGGATGTAATCGAGCAGCGATGTCTTGCCATGATCGACGTGACCCATGATGGTGACGACCGGCGGACGCGGCACCAGCGGCGCCTGCGTAGGCGCAACGACGGACGCGGATTCGGCCAGCAACGCTTCCGGATCATCGAGCTTGGCTGCGTGCGCGGTATGACCCATGTCGCCGACCACGATGATCGCGGTGTCCTGATCGAGCACCTGATTGATCGTGACCATCTGCCCGAGCTTCATCAAAGTCTTGATCACTTCGGAAGCCTTGACTGACATCTTGTGCGCCAGTTCGGCAACCGTAATCGTTTCAGGTATCGCCACGTCGCGCACGACCGCTTCTGCCGGCACAGGTGCCGTCGCGCCGTTGGTGTCGTCATGACGTTCCTGTTTACGGTTACCGCGCGGACCACGCCAGCCGCCAGCACCACCGGACGTATCGCCCCTCGTCTTGAGTAAACGCTTCTTCTGCTGCTCTTCGGACCAGCTCGATGCAAGCTTGCCGGATTTGATTTCCTTGACGCCGGGTTTCTTTTCGTCCTTCTTCGCCGGCTTCGCCTCGGTCTTTGCCGCAGGCTTATGCAACGTGCCGACCGCGGGAGCTGCCGGGGCAGCGGGCGCCTCAGGTGGCTTCACGACCTTCTTCGGGGCCGCCATCATTGACTTGATCGCCGCTACTTCATCTTCTACCGCACGCTTGGCGCGAGCCTGTGCATCGGCCGCCTGCTTCGCGACCTGTTCGGCTTCTTTTTGCGCGTGCTCAGCCTTTACCAATTCCTCGGTCGCAGCAGCTTGCCGCGCGTGCACCGCAGCCAGATCGGTCTGTTCCTTGTTCTGGGCATCCTCCAGATCACGCTTTGCACGGTCGACCTTCTCACGTGCCGCGGCGGTTTGCCGGGTGACCAACTCGGCCTGCCGGCGCGCTTCTTCCTCGCGCTTTGCAAGCTCCGCTTCATCGATGACCGGAGTCGCCGGGACTTCGGCGGTGACTGCCGGCTCGGCCTCGGGAGTCGCGCCATCACGTTTGACAAACACGCGCTTCTTGCGGACTTCGACCTGGATCGTGCGTGCCTTGCCCGAGGCGTCAGCCTGCTTGATCTCGGTGGTCTGCTTGCGTGTCAGCGTGATCTTTTTCTTTTCGCCACCGCCGCCATGCGCTTTGCGCAGTGATTCGAGCAGACGCGACTTGTCATCCTCGCTCAGCGCATCGGATTCCGCTGCCTTCAAAACTCCCGCTGCGCTCAGCTGCTCGAGCAGCAACTGCGGCGGAACACGAAGCTCCGTCGCAAACTGAGACACTGTGCTACTTGCCATAAGTCTGTTCCCTTTGCCTTTTCCGCAACGCGCCTATCGCCTACTGCTCTGCATCGGCAAACCAGTGCGCCCGCGCTGCCATGATGAGTGTCTTGGCACGCTCGTCGTCGATGCCGGTCATTTCAGTAAGTTCGTCGACTGCCAGTTCGGCCAGATCATCGCGCGTGCGGATGGAATTCTCCGCAAGCTTTGACGACAGCGCCGCATCCATGTCCGGCAAGTCGAGCAGATCTTTCTCGGCCTGCTCGACGTTTTCTTCCCGCTTGATCGCTTCGGTCAACAGTGAATTGCGCGCGCGGGTGCGTAACTCTTCGACCG
>JACCYC010000084.1 GCA_013696665.1 Burkholderiaceae bacterium
GCACAAGACGATCGAAGCCGTCAAGGAAGCAAGCTTCAACCTGTATCCCGGCCGCACGCTCGGCGTCGTCGGCGAGTCGGGCTCGGGCAAGACCACGGTCGGCATGATGCTGATGCGGCTGACGCCGGCGACCAAGGGCCAGGTGCTCTACAACGGCGTCGACCTGTTGACCCTGTCGGACCGCCAGATGATGGAGTACCGGCGCAAGATCCAGATCATTTTTCAGAATCCGTACGCGAGCTTGAATCCGCGCTTCACCGTCGGCCAGATCTTGACCGAGCCGATGAAGATTCACGGCATCGGCGCGAGCGATCAGGAGCGCTTTTCGCTGGCGGTCGCGCTGGCGCGGCGCGTCGGACTCGCCGACGATTCGGTGCACAAGTATCCGCACGAATTTTCGGGCGGGCAGCGGCAGCGCATCGCAATAGCGCGCTGTCTGTCGATGAAGCCCGATGTGCTGATCTGCGACGAGTCCGTTTCCGCGCTCGACGTGTCAGTGCAGGCGACCGTGCTCAACCTGTTGCTCGATCTGCAGGACGAGTTCGGCATGACCTACATTTTTATCAGTCACGATCTGGCGGTGGTCAAGTACATGGCCGACGACATGCTGGTGATGAATCAGGGCGCGATCGTCGAGCGCGGCAATGCGGACGCAATCTACGCCGCGCCCCAGAACGAGTACACGCAGAAACTCCTGAACGCGATTCCGCGCGGTTACGCAGGACCCAGCGCGAGCCTGGAAGCGCTCGCCGCCAGCGCGACCTAGTTTCACGCATGAGCGGCCGCAAGCTTGCCGACGCGCTCGGCCGCGTGATCGCACTGCGCGCCGAACTTGCGACGGACGCGCAACACAAGAAGCGCTGGGTGGCGCTCAAGCAGTGGCAGATTCAGCGCCTGCGCACTACGTATGCCGACCTGCTCGCGACCCCTCGTTACAAGGACGCCGCCGAGTTCTTCCTCGAAGAGCTCTATGGTGCGAAGGATGTCGATCAGCGCGACACCGAAGCGCAGAAGGTAGCGCCGAAGCTTGCAAGCCTGCTTCCCGCACGGGCGATCGATGCGCTGCTGCTTGCGGTTCAGCTGGAAGAGATCGCCGAGCGGTTCGACATCGAAATGTCGCGCACCATCGAGTTGCCGATCACTGCCGAGAGCTATGCAGAGGTCTATCGCGCGACGGGCACTGAGGCCGAGCGCGTTCGTCAAATCGAGCTGGCGGATCGAATCGGCAGGGCGTTAGAAAAACTGGCCAAGGTGCCGATGCTGTCGACGATGCTGCACATGGTGAAGGCGCCGGCGGCGATGTGGGGGCTGTCACATCTGCACCGTTTTCTGCAGCGCGGATTCGACGCTTTCGTCGGTATGCGCGGTGCCCGCGAATTTCTGGAAAAGACCAATCGCCGCGAGCTGGCGATCAACCGGCGGTTGTTTGCGAGTGATCCCGAGCCGTTTCGTCCACTCGAGTAATTGATTACGCTTCCCGCCGCTTCACAACCCGGGGAGGAAACATGAACAAGAAATTCCTGATCGCGTGGGTCGTGCTGTTCATTGCCTGGATGGCGGGTGATTTTCTAGTGCACGGCGTCCTGCTGAAGCCAGACTACTTGCAGCTGGCAAGGCTGTACCGGTCGGACGCCGAATCGCAGGCGTATTTTCAGTGGATGCTGCTCGCGCACGTACTAATGGCGGGCGCGTTCGCATGGATTTACGCGCGTGGCAGGGAAACGAAGCCGTGGAAGGCGCAGGGTGTGCGATATGGGTTAGCGGTTGCGCTGCTCGGTGTGATTCCGGGCTATCTTATTTACTACGCCGTGCAGCCGCTGCCGGGGGTCATGGTGGTCAAGCAGATCATCTTCAGCGGCATCCTGATCGTCGTTCTCGGAATCATCGTCGCGTGGCTTTATCGCGATACGGCGACACCCTGATCTCTTCCATGAGGCGGTACGCGCACGATGCGCGTGCCGGTGCAGCGGTCATGCAGCAAACGCCGCTGAGGATCGATCAGTGCCGGAGTCAACAAGAGCGCGAAACCGCCAGTCAGCGCAAGCAGCGTCCAGACGGCAGTTCTCGGCAAAAGTGCACCGATCGCCAATCCCGGCAGCCAGAGATGCCACGACAGCAGGTAACGCGCGACTGCGCGTAAGCGACTCGGCGGCCGGCCGCGGGTGTCGACAACTTTCAAACGCCAAGCCTTGAGTGCCAGCGTCTGGCCCGTCCGAGTCCAGCAGAGGACGAAGTAAATGCCGACGGCAGCAAACAGTGACGCTTGGAGCGCGGCGCGTTGAGAGAACGACAGCGGATAAGACCATTGCTGTGATGCGAGCACGAGGTAACCGACCGCGAACAGAACGGCGAGGATGAGTATTGCGTCGTAAACCATCGCAGCGAGCCGCAAGATCAACCCTGCCGGACAAGGCGTTGCAGGATGCGCACACTCGTCAGTCACTCGACGAGTCTTTCGGCTTCGCTATTTCGTCGGTCCAGGTTCAGCGGGTGCCGGGGACGGCAAAGGTGGCGCTGCCTGCTTCTTGGCCGCTTGATCCGCCAGCGCGCGTTTCTTCTCATCCGGCAATGTTTGGTACCGCTGCAGCTTTTCCTGCCGCTGGTCGGCCGGCAGCTCGTACGCCTGGCGAAAATTCTCGCGCGCGGTCGTGCGCTGCTCGGGCGACAGGCGCGCGTACTCGCCCATGCGCTGATGCATGCGTTTCTGAGCGTCGGGCGTCAGGCGTGAAAACCCGCCGGCCATTTCGAGCCACTTTGTCTTGCGCTCGGGTTCGAGCGTCTCCCACATCCCGGAAAGCGGCGCCAGCGCTTCGCGCTGCGCAGACGTGAGGTCGTTCCAGCTAGGTTTCGAAGGCGGGGCTACGCGTGTGGTCTTCGAGGCCGGCGCTGGCGCCTGTGCGACGGCCGCACCCATGCTCCCCGCGATCAACGCGCCTGCAAAAATGAAGAGCAATTTGAAGTGCAAAGCCGCCGCCTACAAATCTTCCGTTTCACCGCGCAACAGCAGGCCGAATCCCTTGTCGGCATACGCTCTGATCGGAGTTTGATCCATCAGCACTGCAAAATCCATAGCCGCCACATCGGACATACGGTCCGGCGTCTGCGGTTGCTGCCATTGATAGATGGCGATGAAGCCGACGATCAGGGCAACCACCGGTGTCGCCACGCCGAAACTGCCGAACCAGCCGAGCCGCGAGCCGCCGTCCGAGGAACGCCCGCCCGCCGCCTGCAGCGCCGGCGCCCACGCGGGCGCAGTGGACGTTTCGCGATGCCGTGCCAGCGCGGCGGCGCGCGCTTGCTCGAGTCGATAGGTGGTTTTGTAGTCCAGCTTGCCCGCAGCCTCGTTAAGCGCCTGGCGGATCTGGTAACCGAATTCTTTTTCGTTCATAAAGTTATTCCCCGTGCCCGCAGCGCCCGCGCCAACGAATGCGTTGCGCGTGAACAATGGGTCTTGACGCTCCCCTCAGAGCACCCCATTAGCGCCGCGGTTTCCGCAACGTCCATCTCTTCCCAGTAACGCGCCAAAAACGCCTCCCGTTGACGGGTGGGCAAGCGAGCCACCTCCTCCTCAATGATTGCGATGACCTGGGAGCGCTCTACATGATCGGCTGCGCTCTCAGCCGATTGTGACCCCGGCATCGCCTCCAAGGTTTCGAGGGGATCGAAATTGTCGTCTTCATTGTGCGGAGACAAAGCCGAGAAAAGGGTGACCCAAGTCGATCGGACCTTCTGGCGGCGGAAAAAATCGTAGGTCGCGTTCTGCAGAATCCTCGTAAAAAGCGGCGGCAACTCGGCAGCCGGCCGATCGCCGTATTTTTCCGATAATTTCATCATCGCGTCCTGCACGATGTCTAGCGCGGTATCTGCATCTCGCACGGCATACTGGGCCTGCTTGAATGCGCGCCGCTCGACGCCCGCCAGGAAATCGGCGAGTTCCTTACCCGAGGCCATCGAAAAGCTTTGTAGTGCTATCGGTTGGTTGCACGATCTATTTGCACAATGTGGTGCGCTGCCGTATCTTCCCGCGCTCTTGTTCAAGATTAAAGGCAAGATAGCTTATCGATTACAGCTTATCCGCTTATCGATAATAAGTAAGCGCACAGCGCCCGCCGCACCGCCGCCACAAGCGCGCAGGGAACGGCAACCAATCAATTTCCTGTGGACTTTGAGAGGGTTCGAAAGATGGAATTGACCGGCGCCGAGATCGTCGTTCGCTGTTTGCAGGATGAGGGAGTCAAGCACGTCTTCGGTTATCCGGGCGGCGCGGTCCTCTACATCTACGACGCAATCTTCAAGCAGGACAAGTTTCAGCACATTCTGGTTCGCCATGAGCAGGCAGCTGTTCATGCCGCCGACGCCTATTCGCGCTCGAGCCAAAGGATTGGTGTCGCGCTGGTGACCAGTGGTCCCGGCGTGACCAACGCGGTGACCGGAATTGCCACGGCATACATGGACTCGATCCCGATGGTGATCCTGACCGGGCAGGTACCGACACACGCGATCGGCCTCGATGCGTTTCAGGAATGCGACACGGTGGGCATCACCCGGCCCTGCGTAAAGCACAATTTCCTGGTCAAGGACGTAAGCCAGCTTGCCGAAACGATAAAGAAAGCGTTTTTCATCGCGCAAACCGGCCGCCCCGGCCCGGTGCTGGTCGACATTCCCAAGGACGTGACGATAGCGCGCTGCGAGTATGAGTACCCGCACGAGGTTTCGATGCGGTCATACAAGCCGGTCGCGAAGGGTCACGCGGGACAGATCAAGAAAGCGGTGCAGCTGCTGCTGACGGCCGAGCGGCCCATGGTCTACACCGGCGGGGGCGTAATTCTTGCGAACGCGTCCGATTTGCTCAACCGGTTTGTCAATCTGCTTGGGTTTCCGTGTACCAACACGTTAATGGGCCTCGGCGCCTTCAAGGCGAGCGACGATAAGTTTGTCGGCATGCCGGGCATGCATGGCACGTACGAAGCGAACATGGCGATGCAGCACTGCGACGTCCTGATAGCGATCGGCGCCCGTTTCGATGATCGCGTCATTGGCAATCCGCAACACTTCGCCAGCCATCCGCGCAAGATCATTCACATCGATGTCGACCCGTCGTCGATCTCGAAGCGCGTCAAGGTCGACATCCCGATCGTCGGCGATGTGCACGATGTGTTGACCGAACTCGTAACGCAGATCGAAGCGTCGTCGCTGCGTCCGGATCCGGCCGCGCTGCAGTCGTGGTGGCGGCAGATTACGGAGTGGCGCAAGGGTAATTGCCTGCACTATCAACAGAACGGTGGAGCGATCAAGCCGCAGTACGTGGTCGAGAAGCTGTGGGAGATCACCGGCGGCGACGCCTTTGTCACTTCGGATGTCGGGCAGCACCAGATGTGGGCAGCGCAGTACTACCGCTTCGACAAGCCTCGGCGCTGGATAAACTCGGGTGGCCTTGGAACCATGGGGGTCGGGCTTCCGTATGCGATGGGCGTTCAGATGGCAAATCCAGGCGCCGATGTGGCCGTCATCACGGGTGAAGGCTCGATCCAGATGTGTATTCAGGAGCTGTCTACGTGCAAGCAGTACCGGCTGACGCCCAAGATCGTGAATCTGAACAATCGTTACCTCGGCATGGTGCGTCAGTGGCAGCAGATCGACTATGGAAGCCGGTACTCCGAGTCGTATGTCGATGCCTTGCCCGATTTCGTCAAGCTCGCTGAGAGTTATGGCCATGTCGGATTGCAGATCGACAAGCCGGCTGATGTAGAGCCAGCGCTGAAGGAGGCCTTCGGAAAGTACAAGGACCGTCTTGTTTTCCTCGATTTCATCACCGACCAGACCGAGAACGTGTGGCCGATGGTGAAGGCCGGCAAAGGACTGACCGAAATGCTGCTCGGATCGGAAGATTTATGAAGCCCCACCGCGTTTATTACGATGGCTGCCCCCTTGGGGGGTGGAGTGCCCTTCGGGCGCCCAGGCGGGCTCTATGAGGCACATCATTTCGGTGCTGCTGGAAAACGAGCCGGGTGCGCTGTCGCGCGTGGTTGGGTTGTTCTCGGCGCGCGGCTACAACATTGAGACGTTGACTGTTGCGCCTACGGAGGATGCGTCGCTGTCGCGCATGACGATCGTCACAGCCGGGTCGGATGACGTCATCGAGCAGATCACCAAGCATCTCAATCGGCTGATCGAGGTGGTCAAGGTGGTCGACTTGACCGAAGGTGATTACATCGAGCGCGAGCTGATGCTGATCAAGCTGCGTGCGGTCGGGAAGGAGCGCGATGAAATCAAGCGGATGGCGGACATTTTTCGCGGCCGCATTATCGATGTCACCGAGCGCAGCTACGTCATCGAGTTGACGGGTAACGCCGCCAAGCTCGACGCATTTATCAAGTCGGTCGACCGCGCTGCCATTCTCGAAACCGTGCGTACCGGCGGTTCAGGGGTCGGCCGCGGCGAAAGAATTCTAAGAGTCTAGGGGAGAAGCGATGAAAGTTTATTACGACAAGGACGCCGACCTGTCGCTCGTGAAGGGCAAGCATGTCGCGATCATTGGGTACGGATCACAAGGCCACGCACATGCGCAAAACCTGACCGATTCGGGTGTCAAGGTCAGCGTCGGTCTGCGCGGTGGAGGCGTGTCATGGAAGAAGGCAGAGTCCGCCGGGCTGCAGGTGAAAGAAGTCGGCGACGCAGTCAAGGATGCTGACATCGTGATGGTGCTGCTACCCGATGAAAACCATGCACAGGTGTATAGCGAAGCGATCGGTCCAAACATGAAGCAGGGCGCCGCGCTCGCATTTGCGCACGGATTCAACATTCACTACGGGCAGATCCAACCGCGTCCTGACCTCGATGTGATCATGATTGCGCCGAAAGCCCCCGGCCATACCGTGCGCTCGACCTATCGCCAGGGAGGCGGCGTGCCGTGCCTGATTGCCTTGCACAAGGATGCTTCGGGGGTGGCGCGCGACGTTGCGTTGTCGTACGCGTGCGCGATCGGTGGCGGCAAGGCCGGCATCATCGAAACCAATTTTCGTGAAGAGACCGAAACCGATTTGTTCGGTGAGCAGGCAGTGTTGTGCGGCGGCACTGTTGAGTTGATCAAAGCAGGCTTTGAAACGCTGGTTGAGGCTGGCTACGCGCCCGAAATGGCGTACTTCGAGTGCTTGCACGAACTTAAGCTGATCGTCGACCTGATCCACGAAGGCGGGATCGCGAACATGAATTATTCGATTTCGAATAATGCCGAATACGGTGAATATTTGACCGGTCCGAAGATTGTCGGCGTCGAGGCGAAGCAGGCAATGAAAAAGGCCCTTGACGATATTCAGACCGGTGAGTATGCGAAGAGCTTCATCATCGAGAATCGCGCGGGTGCGCCCACGCTGGCCGCGCGCCGCCGTCTGATGGGTGAACATCCGATCGAGCAGGTTGGCGAACGCTTGCGCGCGATGATGCCGTGGATCAAGGCTAACCGCTTGGTGGACCAGACCCGCAATTAAGGAGTCGAGATGCAGTGTCGGATTGCATTGGCTGCGTTTGCATTCGTGGTGTCGGCTTCGGCGGTCGCGCAGCCGGTGTCCCTGTCGTTGTTGCCGGCCGGCTCGCTCGTGGTGATGGGGGGTGCGGCGGAAGTCGAGTTGTCGAATGATGAAGCGGTTGCAAACTTCTTTTTCGAAACGCAGGATGCCGAACTTACGCGTGCGCAGTCTTTGATCAATCAACGTGTCGGCGACGGGACCGCAGCACTGAAGCGCGCGGACCCCAAGGCGCAAATTGAAACGTCCGGGTACAGCAGCTATCCGGTGTATTCGAGCGGAAGCAACCGCGCGATCACCGGATGGCGGGTGCGGCAGGGTGTCACGATGCGCACCGATAACCTCGTCGCACTGCCGAAGACGGTCGCGGCCGCGCAACCATTTCTTGCATTGGGCGGTATCACTTTCGGGCTCTCAAAGGCAAGCCGTGACCGACTCGAAACGCAACTGATCCAGCTGGCAACGGCCAACTTGAACTTGCGCTTTGTTGCGGCGGCGCAGGCGATGGGCGTTCCGGCGAATCGGATACGGGTCGAGGAAGTCAATTTCGGCGTGCGCGAGACCGGCCCGCCACAACCAATGATGATGCAGCGGGCTATGAGCGCCTCAGATGCCGTCGCTACACCGACGTTCGAGGCGGGTCGCTCGATTGAAAGACTCACGGTTACCGGCAAGGCACGCCTGCTGCCATAGTTTGCTTCCGATACATTAGACGATCCACAGACCCGGAAAAGCCAGTGAACTATCCGCATCCCATTCTTGCGCGCGAGGGTTGGCCATTTATTGCGGCAGCAGTTGTCGCGGCGATCCTTGTCGTCTATTTCTTTGGCTTTGCATGGTCGATTCCACTATGGCTGATCGCGATATTCGTGATTCAATTCTTTCGCGATCCGCCGCGAGAAGTACCTGGGCAGGCAAATGCCGTGGTGTCACCCGCGGACGGGCGCGTCGTACGCGTGGAGAAAACGCTTGACCCGTACACGAAGGCAGATTCGTTGCTGGTCAGCGTCTTTATGAATGTGTTCAATGTTCACAGCAATCGATCCCCGGTGGACGGCACGATTGAGCATGTGGAGTAC
>JACCYC010000088.1 GCA_013696665.1 Burkholderiaceae bacterium
GGCGGTGAAATGCAACGCGTTGCAGTCGCGCGCGCGCTGGTGCACCGCCCTGCACTCATCCTGGCCGACGAACCGACGGGCAATCTCGATCCAGACACGGCGCAAACGGTCCTGAATCTTCTTGCACGCGAAATTCGATCGCGCGGCGCTGGAGGCGTGCTCGTTACCCATTCGAAGGTGGCGGCACACTCCGCAGATCGGATTGTCGTTCTCGAACACGGCAAGCTGAGGTCGCCGTGACGCTGTACTGGCTAGCCTGGTACGTGATCGTCGGCTATGCACGCCTGCACCCGCTACGCACGGTTGTGCAGATTGCTGCGATTGCCATTGGCGTAGCGCTCGGCTACGCCGTGCAACTGATCAACACCTCGGCGTTAAACGAATTTTCATCGGCGGTCCGCTCTGCAACCGGGCAAGCAGACGCGGCAATAGCGGGTTCCGGCCAAGGTTTTGACGAGCAGTTGCTGCAGCGTGTGATCGCGCACCCAGCGGTCGAAGTTGCGAGTCCGCAGCTAACCGTTACCGCAGCGGTGCTTGACTCGGAAAGCACCGACGCGCCGTTGCTGACAATTGCCGGGATCGACGCGTTTCGCGCGGCCACATTGTCATCGAACCTGGTGCCGAGGCCAGGCGCTGACACGGCGCGCTTTGCGCTGCTCGATGACGGGATCTGGCTTGCACCCGCAGCTCTGCAAAAGTTCAAGCGCAACGTGGGCGATAGGTTGCGCCTTCAGGTCGGTGACGGTGTAGTGGCCCTGACGATCGTGGGCACGCTACCCGGCGCTGCGCGTGACCAGATGATTGGTGTGATGGACATCGGGTTTGCTCAGTGGCGGCTCGGGCGAATCGGAACTTTGAATCGAATTGACTTGAAGCTCGCGCCCGGCACATCGCTGGCCAGCCTTGCACAATCGCTCGCACTGCCGCCTGGAGTTTTGTTGACGGGCACCGATGCAGAAGCGATGCGCGTGTCCAACATGTCGCGCGCTTATCGCATTAACCTGACGGTGTTGGCGCTGGTGGCGCTGTTTACCGGAGGGTTTTTAGTCCTGTCGCTGCAAGCGCAAGCAACCATCGCACGTCGCTCGCAAATTGCGTTTCTTCGAGTGACCGGAGTGACCATGCGCGAGGTTCAGAGCCTGATGATCGGCGAAGCGCTGCTGTTAGGCACGATCGGAAGCGGCCTTGGGCTTGCGCTCGGTGCCGGGCTTGCAACGCTCAGCCTGCAGCTTCTCGGCGGCGACCTTGGCAGCGGATTTTTCGCCGGGGCGCAGCCGCAGATCGAATATTCACTGACCTCGATGGTCGCATTCTTCGGACTGGGTCTGGCAGCTGCCGTTGCCGGAAGTTGGCTTCCTGCGCGCGACGCGGCTCGCACCTCCCCCGCGACGGCATTGAAGTCCGGCGCCGAAGAAGAAGCGTACAAACCGCTGGGACGCGCCTGGCCGGGTATTGCAATCCTCGCTGTTGCGGCGTTGCTGGTTACATTGCCGCCAGTCGACAACATCCCCGTATTCGGATACAGCGCAATCGCAGCGATATTGATTGGTGCGATATCGCTGCAATCAAGATTGGCACGCCTGGTGTTCGAGCCGCTTGCACACGCTCTCGAACGGTCTTCGGCCCCTCGGCCTCCGATATTGATGCTCGCCGTGACGCGAATCGCGCAAGCACCGAGCTTCGCCGCAATCGGAATGGCCGGCATCGTTGCGAGCTTCTCACTGATGATCGCGATGGCGACCATGGTGGCAAGCTTCCGCGACTCGGTTGACGAATGGCTCGACCGCATTTTGCCGGCGCAGATCTACGTGCGTGTCGCAGCCGGCGCGTCGAGCGCATTTTTCACCACAGGGGATCTCGATCGCATCGCGTCGCACCCAGGTGTGGCACGAGCAGACTTTTCGCGCGCGGTCAAACTGCAGCTCGACCCGCAGCGTGCGCAGGTCACACTGCTGGTGCGCCCGATCGACATCGCCGATCCGGCAGCATCGCTGCCGTTGACAGGACCCAATGTCAAACCCGCGCGCGATGGCCCGCCCCCGATCTGGGTCACCGAACCGATGGTGGACATTTACGGCATGCGGGTCGGCAGCGTCATCGAGCTGCCGCTAGCAGGCCGCCTGCACGCTTTCAGCGTCGCCGGCGTGTGGCGCGACTACGCACGTCAGTTCGGCGCAATCGCGATGCGGGCTTCCGATTATCAGGGCCTGACCGGAGACAACACAGTCACCGACGCCAGCGTGTGGTTGGCGCCTGGCGCGCGCGCAGCGGAGGTGATCGCGGGCCTGCGCGAGAAACTTGAAGCTCCCGCTGTGGAGTTCGCAGAGACCGAGGAGATACGACAACTCAGTCTGCGGATCTTCGACCGCAGTTTCGCGGTGACCTATGTCCTGGAGTTTGCAGCAATCGTCATCGGCCTGATTGGAATCGCGGCAACGTTTTCATCGCAGGCGATCGCGCGCACGCGTGAGTTTGGAATGCTGCGTCACATTGGGCTGACCCGACGCCAGATCCTGCAGATGCTGGCTGTCGAGGGCGCACTACTGACCGCGCTCGCCATCGCGGTCGGGCTCGTGACCGGGCTTGTGATCGCAGTCGTACTGATCGAGATCATCAATCCGCAGTCGTTTAGCTGGACCATGGACTTCAACGCACCCCAGGGCCTGATCATTACGTTGATGGTCGCGTTGATGTCTGCTTCGGTCGCTACCGCCGTTGTGGCGGGGCGCCGGGCCGTGTCGATCGACGCCGTTCGCGCCGTAAGCGAGGATTGGTGAGGCATCGACCGTGATGCAGTCACGCCGATTTTTTCTGCAAGCCAGCGCCGCACTCGTTGCAACGCAAGCTCACGCGCAGGTCGACTTCGCTCAGGTCCGCCCGCGACCGCTGGTGTTTCCACGCGACCATGGCGCACATTCAGAATTCCGCACCGAGTGGTGGTACCTCACCGGTTGGCTCGACGATCCCCGGGCGAGCGCTGCATCGATCGGTTTTCAAATCACGTTCTTCCGAACTCGCACCACGATTGACTCGGCAAACCCAAGCGCTTTCGCGGCCAAGCAGTTGGTTATCGCGCACGCAGCGATCGCCGATCCCGCTCGCGGCAGACTTCTGCACGATGCGCGCGTAGCACGCACCGGTTTTGCAGCCGCGTCCGTTTCCAGCGAGGACACTGACATATCGGTCGATCGCTGGAGGCTGGTTCGCTCGCCGCAAATGGGCAGCTATCGCGGCGCGGTGTCCGCGCGCGGGTTCACGCTCGAGCTGGAAGCGCAGCCAACGCAACCTTTGCTGCTGCAGGGCGACGCGGGTTTATCGCGCAAGGGCGGTGGCGCAGCGCAGGCCAGTTTCTATTACTCGCAACCCCATCTTGCAGTGCGCGCGCGGATAGCACGTGACGGCAAGGTCGAGGAGCGAAGCGGCCACGGGTGGCTCGATCACGAGTGGTCCAGCACGTTGCTACCCGCCAATGCGGCAGGGTGGGACTGGATCGGCATGAACCTCGACGACGGCAGTGCGTTGACTGCCTTTTCCATTCGTCAGCAAGGGGCCACCGCGAATGTTCCCGCGCTGCATGCGTATGCATCGATCCGGCCGCGCGGTGGAAAATTGCAGATATTTGACTCACGACAGGTTGCGTTCTCCACTCTCACCGAGTGGACATCACCGGGCACGCGCGCCATCTGGCCCATCGCGCGCGAGGTCCGTGTGGGCGATCGCACCTTTGTCACGCAGCCGATGATGAATGACCAGGAATTCGATTCGAGACTGACCACCGGCGCCGTGTACTGGGAAGGCGCAAGCCGTTTGATCGAGAATGGAAAAACAGTTGGACGCGGCTATCTTGAGATGACCGGCTACGTCGCGCCTCTGCGGCTGTAACACCCGGAATAAATTGGCCGCTTTCGGCCAATTGCGGAAACCTGCACGTTGTGCGATTTCGCCGGGTAACGATCGTCTGAGATGGCGCTGGGCCGCGACGCTTAGGCGCTCGGTTGATGCGGATGCCCGAGCCAATCGCTGCCGCGCCGGGTGAGTGCTACGGCGTGCGTTGCAGGAATCGTGGAATCGGCAACACGTCGCGCAAACGGCGCAATGTAGAGACGGCGACCGCAGTTTGCGGGGGCAGACTGGGCGCGCGCTGTCGCTCGGGCGAAATCGGTTCCAACGCTCGCGGCGCGGGCACCCGTGTCGCGGCGCCATTGACGGCAGAGCTGGTTGTAGCGTGCATCCGCGGCGAAGTTCGCTGCATATCATCGGCGGCGGGCTGTGCCGGCTGCATGATCGGGTGCAGCCAATCCAGGATCGGCTCCCACTGCGCGAGGTCGGCCTGGACCTGCGCGGCCGGCAGATCGAAAACTGAAAGTCCTTTCTCGATGCAGCGGACATAGGCCTGAGATTCGCGCAGCACGGCAATGAACGGAACACTCAAGCTCGTGGCCCAGGCCTGGAGGATCTCCGCCGACTTGGTGCGAGCGTCGAGCCTCATGCCGACTACGGCCAACTTGCAGCGGCCCGTTGCAATTCGCGGGAGCGCGCGCAGTTCGGCCAGACATTCGCTCGCCGACTCCCGATCAAAGATAGAGTTGCACACCGGTATCAGGATCGCGTCCGCGTACATGACGACCCGCGCCAGATCGAAGCCACGTAGACCGCCCGGTGTGTCGACGATGACGTGTTCGATGCCGGCGGGTGGGCGGACGAAGCTCCTGGGATCGATGCTCCAGCCCCTGATCTCTTTGGCGTGGCCGAGCTGCCGTGTCTTGCGCTGGCGCAGCCACGTTTGAGTTGATAGCTGGCGATCGACGTCGCCGAGAATCACCGCAGCACCCGCGTTGGCGCAATAGCCAGCAAGGTGCGTGGCCAGCGTGCTCTTGCCACTCCCCCCCTTGCGATTGATGACCGCTACGACCGGCATCGCACGTAGTTTCTCGGGAACATCAAACCAACTCTCCTCCAGCGCACGGCTGCCAGACCAGTCCTCCGGGAATTGCAGCACATCGAGGAGTCGCGCACAGCGCGGAGAAACCGGTGGAATGCACGGCATCTAACGGGCGAGTGGGCAGAACCCAACGCTTCGGCGTCAATTAAGGCTGCGCGGCGGTGGTAGTCGACGAAAGGCGCCGCGGGCCGCCCGATTGGAAGGGGGACTGCTTTTCTTGGGCGGGTGTCTCGTCGGCGTTGAACTCCGTCGTTAAATCTTGCTTTTTAACCGCTAAACCGTCCGCTGTAGGAAAGAGCGCGATGACCGCTTGGTCGACAGCGGACTTCGAGCGCTATAAACACCCGGCCTCAACCTGGCAACAAAGACACGCCTAAAGCAACCGCGAGCCTTCATGCAATGCTAATAGTTGCTCCCTCAGTTGCTCGATCGATCGCGCAGGCAACTGGCAGCTGCCGTGCTGACAAAGATAGAGCTCTGAAGCGGTGCGTGCGGCAAGCAGCGGCAGCGAATCCGGGGGACCGGTAACGAACGTCACTAGTGGAGCGAACTGGTTTCGCGCTGCGACACTCAGCTGATCGGCGTTCGCGTTCGTCGGTATTGCCAGATGGGCTCCATGCTGGTTAATCAAATGGGCAAGCAACAGCGCCGGCGCGGCTTCGGGCGCTTGCGCGAGTAATCCAATTTGCCGCTCTATCGCCTGTTGCGCGATATCAACCCACTCGCTGCGGTCGTAGACGCCGGCCAGCCGCAGTAGCAACTCGCA
>JACCYC010000092.1 GCA_013696665.1 Burkholderiaceae bacterium
CCGCGCTTTGCGTTTGAGAAATTTCCGCAGGCCGATAACCATCTGACGACGCAGATGAAGTCGGTCGGCGAGGTGATGGCAATCGGCCGCACGTTCCAGGAATCGTTTCAAAAAGCCTTGCGCGGCCTGGAGGTCGGATCCGATGGTCTGGATGAACATTCGAGCGACCGCGACGAGATTGTTGAAGAGATCGGCGAGCCCGGTCCCGAGCGCATCTGGTTTGTGGCCGACGCGTTTCGTATTGGCATGACGTTGTCCGAGATATTTGAGGAAACCGCGATCGATCCGTGGTTCCTGGCGCAGATCGAGGAGCTCGTGCAGATTGAAGGAAGGCTTGCGGGAAGAAGCCTGGCGGAGCTGACCGTCGACGAGCTGCGCTTTCTGAAGCGCAAGGGTTTTTCGGACCGGCGGCTTGCAAAGCTGCTTGCGGCATCGGCGTCCGATGTGCGCGCGATGCGGCTGCGCCTGGATGTGCGGCCGGTGTACAAGCGCGTCGACACCTGCGCGGCCGAGTTTTCGACGACGACGGCCTATATGTATTCGACGTACGAGGAAGAATGCGAGGCCGAACCGACGGATCGCCGGAAAGTGATCGTGCTGGGCGGCGGTCCGAACCGTATCGGTCAGGGGATCGAATTCGACTACTGCTGTGTGCACGCAGCGTTTGCGCTGCGCGATCATGGGTTCGAGACGATCATGATCAACTGCAATCCGGAAACGGTTTCGACGGACTACGACACCTCGGACCGGCTTTACTTCGAGCCGCTGACGCTGGAAGACGTGCTCGAAATCGTCGACAAGGAAAAGCCGTTCGGCGTGATCGTGCAGTACGGGGGGCAGACACCTCTGAAGCTGGCGCGTGACCTTGAAGCCAACGGGGTTCCAATCATCGGCACATCGCCGGATTCGATCGACATCGCGGAAGATCGCGAGCGGTTTCAGAAGCTGCTGCACGAGCTCGGATTGAAGCAGCCGCCGAATCGGACGGCGCGCGCCGAAGATGAAGCGCTTCGCCTTGCGGCCGAGATTGGCTATCCGCTGGTGGTGCGACCCAGCTACGTTCTCGGTGGACGCGCCATGGAAATTGTGCACGATCATCGAGACCTCGAGCGCTACATGCGTGACGCGGTCAAGGTCAGCAACGACTCGCCCGTGTTGCTTGACCGCTTTCTTGACGATGCAATCGAGGTCGATGTCGATTGCATTTCCGATGGCGAGCGCGTGTTGATTGGCGGCGTGATGGAACATATCGAACAGGCCGGCGTGCATTCGGGCGACTCCGCATGTTCGTTGCCTCCCTATTCGCTATCGAACGCAATCGTCGATGAATTGAAGCGGCAGACCGAACAGATGGCACGCGCGCTGAAGGTCGTCGGTTTGATGAACGTGCAATTTGCGATTCAAACGGATGCTGGCGTCAGCACCGTCTATGTGCTCGAGGTCAATCCGCGAGCGTCGCGCACGGTTCCATTCGTCTCGAAGGCAACGGGCCGGCCATTGGCCAAGATCGCCGCACTTGCGATGGTCGGCATTTCGCTTCAAGCGCAGGGCGAGACGCGCGAAGTTATTCCGCCCTATTTTTCGATCAAGGAGTCCGTGTTTCCGTTCGCCAAATTCCCAGGTGTCGATCCGCTGCTCGGTCCGGAAATGCGTTCGACAGGTGAGGTGATGGGAGTCGGCGAAACTTTCGGTGAAGCGCTGTTCAAGTCTCAGTTGGGCGCGGGCTCGACGCTTCCCGAAAGCGGCACCGTTTTTCTCAGCGTGATGGACAGCGACAAGCCGAAAGCGGTCGCGCTGGCGCGGCTGCTGCACGACAAGGGCTATCAATTGGTTGCAACGCGCGGCACCGCGCAGGCCATCGAGCAGGCTGGAATTCCGGTCAGCACCGTCAACAAGGTCAAGGACGGGCGCCCGCATGTCGTCGATCTGCTGAAAAATGGCGACGTTCACCTGGTGATCACAACCGTCAGCGAAGTGCGGAGCCAGATTGCCGACTCGCGCTCCATTCGCACCACAGCACTGGCCCAGCGCGTTACCTACTACACGACGATGGCCGGCGGTCGTGCTGCAATCGAAGGCCTGCAGCAATTTGATCGACTCAATGTCTACGATCTTCAATCGCTACACCGGCGCCTGCTCTGACGGCTCGGTATTTGCGCGCATCATCGCGTTTAGCTACATTGCCACGTGGCCCCGGCTTTGTCGGGGCTTTGTTTTTCTCTTTCTCTAACGGCTCCCATGCGATCAATTCCAATCACGGCCCGTGGCGCAGACAAACTCAGGGCTGAGCTGCAGCGTTTGCGCAGCGTCGATCGTCCGAGCGTAATCCTCGCGATCAAAGAGGCGCGTGAAAAGGGCGACCTGACCGAGAACGCCGAGTACGAATCCGCACGTGAGCGGCAAGGTTTTATCGAGGGCCGGATTCAGGAACTCGAGGGCAAGGTTTCAGCGTTGCAGATCATTGACCCTGTCACCGTCGACGCGGGCGGACGGGTTGTCTTCAGCGCCACCGTCGAGCTCGAAGACCAGAAATCAGGCGAGGTGGTTACGTATCAAATCGTCGGGGACGACGAGGCCGATGCCAAAGAGGGAAGGATTTCGGTGTCAAGTCCGATTGCGCGCGCGCTGATCGGCAAGAACGAAGGCGACATCGCAACAGTGGTTGCCCCCGCAGGCGAGCACGAGTACGCAATCATCAACGTTTCGTATATCTAGCCAGATTGGCGAGTGATCAGCGTTTACTTTTAGCCCTCAACGATCTTCCGTCGTCACGCTGTCGAGATGACTCCGGTGTTTGCTGCTTTTCGTCGCTTGGTGGCAACGGCCTGAACAGCACAATCGTCTTACCGATCGACTGAACCTTCGCCGCATCGAGTTTTTCGGCGATTTCGCTGAAAACAGCGGCGCGATGCTCGCGATCATCGCCCGGCACTTTGACCTTTACGAGCTCGTGCGCGCTAAGGGCACGGTCGATCTCACGCAGCACCATTTCTGAAAGCCCGGCGGCGCCCAAAAGGACCAGCGGCTTAAGTTGGTGTGCGCGCGCTTTCAGTAACTGGCGTTCGCGCGGTGAAAGATTCTGCTCGGGCATACGGCTCCAATTGGCGACTTTTCCAGGGCAATTCGAGCTTCAAAGCCGCCCGTCGGTCGCCGCGGATCGTACATCCCTCCAATTCAAGAAGACAGATTGGATGTCGTTTATCAGTGATGGCAGAAAGCGCGGTGCGTGCGTGTGCGCGAACGTTTACCACCCCGGGCTGGCCACTGGTCGGCCGCGGATGAATGGAGAAAACGCGGTGCCGAATTGTGGTGTGGGTTGAGCAATACCTTGGAAGAGAAACTGAGATGCGGTCAAACCAGTGTCAACGAAAGATATTGCAGCACAGCGGCGCCTCGCGCGGCTTTACGCTGATCGAGGTCATCGTCGTGATGGCTGTCGTTGCAATCCTGGCCGCAGTTGCGATTCCCAGTTATGGCGAATACATATTGCGTTCGCATCGGTCCGCTGCGCAATCGTTCATCAGCGACGTCGCAAGCCGACAGTCGCAATTTTTCCTGGACCGCCGTTCCTATGCCGGCACGGTGGCCGCACTCAACATGACGGTTCCCGCTGACGTTGCACAGCGCTACACCGTCGCGATCGCGCCGGTTGTGGGTCCTCCGGCTGCTTTCCAGGTGACAGCAACTCCGACCGGGGCGCAAGCAACCGATCGCTGTGGTTTGCTGACCGTTGACCAGGCCAACAATC
>JACCYC010000094.1 GCA_013696665.1 Burkholderiaceae bacterium
GCCGGCGTCATCGCGCGGGGGCCGGTGCACCCGGATCGTTAACTGCGGGTTCGGTGACAAAACCAATTTTGGTCAGACCCATCTGCTGCGCGGTCGACATCACAAAGGACACGCGTTCGTAACGCGTTGCCTTGTCGGCGCGTACGTGCAATTCGGGCACGGGCGACAACTTGGCCGCGGCGCGGAAGCGTTCACGCAACTGCTCGTCTGCGATCGCTTCAGAATCGACATAAACCTTACCTTCAGCATCGATCGACAATTTAATTGTTCCCGCCGCTGCTTCACTGGCCGCCGCAGGGTCGTTGGGCAGGTCGATCTTGATTGCGTACGAAAGCAGGGGCGCGGTGATGATAAAGATCACCAGCAGCACGAGCATCACATCGACCAGCGGCGTGACGTTGATTTCGGACATCGGCTGCGAAGGGCCTGAGTGCCGCTCAAAGCCGCCGAATGCCACTACGCCCCCGCCGGGAGTCTCGAACCCATCGTCAGCGTTGCATGCAGGTCATGCGCAAAGCCATCGAGTTGGCCGAGCACCAATCGATTAACACGCGTGAAGGCGTTGTAGGCCAGAACCGCAGGGATTGCGACCACGAGGCCGAACGCCGTCATGATCAGCGCCTCTCCGACCGGGCCGGCCACTTTGTCGATGGCAATCTGCCCCGAACGCGCAATATTGATCAGCGCGTGATAGATGCCCCACACGGTGCCGAAGAGCCCCACGAACGGAGCGGTGCTGCCTACCGAAGCCAAAATGGTGAGCCCGGATTCAAGCTTGCCCGCTGCCTCGTTGATACGCTGACGTAGTGCGCGTGTAATCAATTCGGAACGATCGATCTGCGCAGCGAGACTGCCTTCGGAGGCTGGATGCGTGGCAGCGCCGGCGGCCCCCATTGCCAATGGAACGAAAATGTTCTCACGGTCATGTGGCTTCAGTTGCGCAATCGCCAAGTCGACCGACGTCGCGTTCCAGAAGTTTTCCAGCGCGCGCGATGCCCGCCGCACGCGCAACCAGGCCCACGTCTTCCAGACGATCAGAAACCAGCTTGCGACCGACATTGCGAGAAGCACATACGCGGTGAGGCGAATGATCGCGTCGGCCTGCGCCCAGAAATGCGAGAGTCCGAGTGTGTTGGCTTCCATCGTTGGGGGGCTTCTAGTTGAGTCCGAGTACGTCGAACATGTCGAACAGCCCGCTCCGGCGGCCTTCAAGAAAACGCGCCGCGCGCATGCTTCCGACAGCGTAAGTCATCCGGCTCGTGGCCTTGTGCGTAATCTCAATGCGTTCGCCAGTGCCGGCAAAGAGGACCGTGTGATCGCCGACGACGTCGCCGCCGCGTACGCTGGCAAAGCCGATCGCCTCCCGCGGGCGCTCCCCAACGATACCTTCGCGTGCAAAGACAGCGACTTCATCGAGCACCTGCCCGCGAGCGTGCGCAATGACTTCGCCCATCTTTAGTGCCGTTCCCGACGGCGCATCGACTTTGTGCTTATGGTGCGTCTCAACGATTTCAACATCGAAACCTTCGCGCAGAATTCGCCCAGCCAGTTCAAGCAGCTTGAAGACCGCGTTGACACCAACACCCATGTTCGGCGCAAATACGATCGCGATGCGCTTGGAGGCATCTTCAATAATTCGCTTGCCTGCAGCATCAATTCCGGTTGTTCCAATTACCATGTTGACACCGGCAGCGACACACGACTCAATGTGCGCCAAAGTCGCTTCAGGCCGCGTGAAGTCGATCAGCACATCGGCGGCGCTTAGATCACTCATGTCGGCGCCAACGCTCACGCCCGTTGCGCGACCGAGGAAGGCGGCGCAGTCGCCCCCAAAGCCCTGACTGTCTGTGCGATCGAAAGCCACGGTGATCGCCGTGTCGGGAAAAGAGAGTGCCGCTTCGATCAGCATCCGGCCCATCCGGCCCGAGGCCCCGGCAATAGCGACTCTCATGAAGTTGCCAACGTTCGCCTCTGTGTCCTTAACTGGCGGCGTCAGTTGGTGGAATCTCGTCCCGGAACTGGCGTTTGTGTTTCTGGAGCCTTCTCGGGTTGCCGAGGGGCTTCTCTGGGTTTACGCCGCGCATTGGGTCCAAGAATCAGAATGTCTGCCATCACCTCCTGCGGCATCTCGTCGGCCCTGAAGCTCTCCAGTTTGTTGTCTTTGAAGTTGACCGTTAGCTTTCGGTTTTGCACTTCGCCCTTGCGCGGGTTCAGGTAATAGGCGTAATCCCAGCGTTCCTTGTGAAACTCGCTGGTCAGCAACGGTG